>DLOX01000151.1 GCA_002478575.1 Sphingomonadales bacterium UBA7473
GCCGCCTTCGCACATGGTTTGCAAACCATATTTGCCGCCGCGTTGCTTCAGCGCGTTGACGAGTGTCGCCATCAGCTTCGTGCCCGATGCGCCCAGCGGGTGACCGAGCGCAATCGCGCCGCCATTGACGTTGAGCTTGTCTGGATCAGCGCCTGTGTGCTTCAACCAAGCAAGCGGAACGGATGCAAAGGCTTCATTGACCTCATAAAGATCAATATCGCCAATGCTCATGCCGGCGCGTTGCAGCGCGCGATCAGTCGCGAACAAGGGCTCTTCAAGCATGATCACGGGATCACCCGCCGTCACAGTCAGATTGTGGATGCGAGCCAGAGGTGTCAGGCCATGCTCTTTCAATGCTGCTTCAGACACGATCAGAACAGCAGAAGCACCATCGCAGATCTGGCTGGATGAGGCTGCTGTGATCGATCCACCTTCTTGAAGCAGTTTTACGCCAGCAATGCCTTCAAGCGTGGCATCCATGCGAATGCCTTCGTCGATGCTGTGCTTTACAATGCCTTCGGGTGTTTCGACATCCAGAACCAGAATCTCATTTTCAAAATGCCCAGCCTCAACAGCGGCCTTGGCATTCACATGGCTGCGGAACGCAAAGCGATCGAGATCGTCTTTGGTAAAGCCATGCTTCTTCACGATCATTTCCGCGCCCATGAACTGGCTGAACATGATGCCGGGGAATTCTTCTTCCAAACGAGGGGACTTATAATTCCCAAGGCCTTCTTTGGCATGCAGCATGGCGGTGGACCCCATGGGCACCCGCGTCATGCTCTCCACACCGGCTGCGATCACCATGTCCATCGTACCAGACATGACAGCCTGCGCCGCAAACTGCATCGATTGCTGCGATGATCCGCATTGCCGATCAATGGTGACAGCAGGCACGGAGTTGGGGAGATTGCGCGCAGCCATGACGGCGTTGCGGCCCACTTGCATGGCTTGTTGCCCGCCTTGGCCAACGCAGCCCATGATAACATCGTCTACGCGACTGCCATCAATACCCGTGCGCGCAACAATCGCATCCAGCGTCGCTGCAGCCATATCAACGGGGTGCCATCCGGCCATTTTTCCGCCACGCTTGCCACCGGCTGTGCGCACGGCGTCCACAATATAAGCTGTTGCCATATCTTCGACTCCTCTCAGTCTGTGATCAGATGGCAAAGCCCCTTGCGCAGATTGACGTTTACGGCAAGGGAAAGTTGGTCTTGCCATGGAGAGCTATCATGAATGTGAGTGAAGCCGTTGCTTATCGTCGTTCAGTCCGGGGCTTTCTTGACAAGCCAGTTGATGTGGATGTGGTGAAAGACATTATCGCGCGGTCTGCCCGCGCGGCCAACGGCGGAAATGTTCAGCCTTGGCATGTTGACCTGGTTCATGGCGAGTCGATGGTTCGTCTGAAAGAGCTGATGCGCGGCAAAATGGCGGAGGGCCCGCCCAAGGAAGAAACCGAATACAATATCTATCCGCCGGAGCTGAAAAAACCCTACACAGATCGCCGCTTTGAAGTGGGGCAAATGCTCTACGAAGCCATTGGAATCCGACGCGAGGATAAGATGGGGCGGATGATGTGGTTTTCCCGCAACTTTCAATTCTTCAACGCCCCCGTCGCTCTGTTCCTGACACTTGATCGACAAATGGGTCCGCCGCAGTGGGGCGATGCTGGGATGATGCTCCAGAATATCATGCTGCTCCTTTGTGAGGCGGGCTTGGATAGCTGTGCCCAAGAATGCTGGGCCGTTTATCCCAAAACCATTGGTGCTTTCCTTGGCACGCCAGATGACCGCATCCTTTGGACGGGTATGTCCATTGGCTACAAAGACCCCAATGATCCGGCCAACGCCCTGTTGCCCAACAGGGCTCCTGCGAGCGAATGGATGATCGAGCATAGCTAGGCTTTGAGGCGAGACCCCCGTTGACAGAGCGAATGTCATTCGCCATGGGGCTGCCTTCCTAAATGACCACGCGTAGTCGTCGTGTCATATTTGGGGGCAGGTGGCCGAGTGGTTAATGGCAGCAGACTGTAAATCTGCCCGCGAGAGCGTACGCTGGTTCGAATCCAGCCCTGCCCACCAGTTTCGAGAACAACATGCCGGGGGCATGTTGAATTTTGAAACTCTCAGGCACTCAATCGGAACGGAATCAATCGCCGCGATGGATCAATCCCATGGCATTCACGGCCATATATGATCCGACCACGATGAGCAGAATGGCGATGCCCCAGCGGATGAGGATTATTGGGCGGCCCTGAGGCCAATCTTTGCCCATGGCTGACGCCAAGAGTGCTGCAAGCAACACACCTGCAAGTCCGCCGAGCAGAGCAAGGGACGGGCTGCTTCCCCGCGCCGCTAGAGCAAAGACGATGAACTGCGCGGCGTCACCAAATTGGGTTTTTGCAAACCCCAAAAGTGCAGACGGCAAACCCTTGGCTCCAATCATGGCGGGTGCAGGTTTCGGCTTAAGCAGCAAAGGCAGCCCTGCGAACAACAGCGACAGGCCGAACAGCATGTCCTTGGCCTCTGTGGGTATCAATGGACCGATGAAATAGCCTCCGACGGCCGCAATTCCATAGGCTGCAAGGCTCGCGAGGGTCAGTGCTCCCAAAGCGGCGCCTAAATCGCCTGCCAGAGCTCGAGCCCGCGCGAGCATTTGCGTTCTCCCGCCCGTCTCGGCGAGAAGCACAGCAAGCAGAGCTGGAACTATTGAGTCCATGAGCGACCTTATTTGGTTTTGCTAAGCCGCGCGACGCAGCACCACTGACCAAGCCTGAACTTGCGCGCGGTTCAACGTATCGCAAAGCGCCGCTTCCTTAAGGGCCGACAGCCAGGGCATCAATATAGGGCTTTTGCACCCTTTCGAGAGCTGAGTCTCCAAACCATGGGCAAGGTCCGCCAACGCCCCAAGGCCATGCGCCTGAGCTTGTATGCGGATTTGATCAACGGTGCCCACGATATGGCCGAGTGGCAGCGTGGCAAAGCGGGCTTCCAAAGCCTCCACTTCCCGTAACAAGTCGGTCCTTACTGCTTTCAGCGTCCTTTCTTGCTCCGTCACGGCCCCTGCTCCATTCAAAGAGGCTGCTATTCTCGCTCATTTGGGTTACTGCACCATTAACGGTCTGGTTTGCGGCGGTCTGGCTTGACAGTTGGGGGAAATTTCCCCAATGGCCCTCCCTTCTCGCATGCAAATGCGAATCTTCATTCACTGATTTAATCGTAAAGGCTCGGGCCATGGCCAAACCGGCAACCGTAAAGATCAAGCTTGTCAGCACCGCTGACACAGGATTCTTCTATGTCACGAAGAAGAATCCTCGCACCCAGACGGAAAAGTTCACTTTCCGCAAATATGATCCTGTGGTCCGCAAGCATGTGGATTTCAAGGAAGCCAAGATTAAGTAAGCTGAGAGGCTGAGCGCGACAACCGCGCTTTGCACTTCCTCATCTGAACAAAAAAAGGCCCCG
>DLOX01000270.1 GCA_002478575.1 Sphingomonadales bacterium UBA7473
GGCTGGGGCATTGCGAATGACCCCGCAAAAGCGCGATTGGTCTTGGCCGATATGACCGATGGCGATTTGGGTATTTCACAATTGGTCTCTTTAACCCATGGTTTTTGCAAGTCAGTCGTTGTGATCTATGGCGAGGATCAGGCTGAGTCTTTGCCTCATCTGGCGCGGCTGGGCGCCCGACATTTTTTGAAACATCCTTTTGCTCCTTTGGAATTGGCAGCCGTGCTTCTCGCGGTTGTTGGGCCGGTCCTTCATGATCGCCGTCGGTATCAGCGCGATACGATGACGGGCTTGCCCTTGGCCGATGATCTGCGGACGTGGCTTGCCAATAGCTCAGAAAATGGCCCGCTGACGCTTTGCCTCATCAATATTAAACGCTTTGACGCCGTAAACACGACGCTGGGGCGAGATGCAGGTGATGCGCTGTTGAAGGCCTGTGCACGACGGATTGAGCCGATCGTTTCAGAGCTTCGCGATTGTGACAAGATCGTCGCGCGTTTGCCGGGCGCCGAATTTGCAGTCGGCCTATCAGGCGCAATCCCCTATGATCGCATCTACATCCTTGCGGAGGCCATTGCGGACTCCTTGTCGCGTCCGATGCCGACGCGGCACGGCCCTTTGACCCTTGGCGCGCATCTTGTTGTTGTGGATGCGCCGGAGGGAGATCGGGCAGGGGGAGACTTGCTCCGTCGGGCCAGCCGCTTGCTTGGTGATTTGCGAGAATCGGATGGCGGGCCGGTTTTGCTCGCCATTGGAGATGCGGGTGAAGCTGAGAGTCTCGCTCGATCTCTGCACGCCGATTTACGCGCGGCGCTGGCCAAGGATGAGATTGACATATTGTTCCAACCGCAAGTCAGCGTCACCAGTGGTCGGATCGAGGGCGTCGAGGCACTGGCCCGGTGGCAGCACCCGGTGCGCGGAGAACTTGGCGCGGCGACCTTGTTTGCTGTTGCTGACCAGTCCAATTATCTCCTCGAATTATCGGCCCATATTCAGCGACGAGCGTTGAAGCTGGCGGCGGGCTGGCCTGAAAAGCTCTCTCATCTTCGACTCGCTTTGAACGTGACAGCGGCCGATCTCGACCGGCCTCGCTTTTTCAAGACGCTCCAAAATCTTGTTGAGGAAAGCGGATTCCCGCGCGAGCGGCTTACGTTGGAGCTGACCGAAAGCAGCTTGATGCATGACGTGCCGCGCACAGCCAAGCTTTTGGGGCATTTGCGCAACTATGGCGTGCGTGTGGCCATTGATGACTTTGGCACCGGCTATTCCAGTCTGGCTTGGCTCAAGAATCTGCCCGCTGATTATTTGAAGCTCGATCAAGGCCTGTCGTCTGACATCATGGGCTCTGATCGGGATGCCGTGGTTCTGCGGGGAGTGATCAGCATGGCCCGTTCATTGGGCCTGACGGTGATCGCGGAAGGCGTGGAGACGCGCGGACAGCTGGACCTTCTCGCTCGAGAAGGCTGCGCGCTTTATCAAGGCTATCTCTTTGCCCCTGCAGTCGATGTAGCTGGATTGGCAGATTTGGTCGCGGGCTGAGCCGCTTTCGCAAGGCCACGAGACAGTTGCAACGCGCCATTGAGCCGCGCTTGCGGATCAGCCCAAGCCCGGGCAATTGAAAGCTTCATATCAGGCCGCAGCTTCGCAATCCCGCCCAGCCGAGCGACATAAGCCAAGAGTGCATCGACATTCGGGAAAGTATCGTTCCAGAAGCTGACCAAAGCGCCTTTGGGCCCAAGATCAACTTTCGCGATATGAGCGATGCGCGCGTTGAGCTTGATCCGGATCACCGTCAGCAGATTTTCTGTGGACTCAGGAATCGCGCCAAAGCGGTCGATCAACTCCGCCGCAAAAGCCTCAATCTCGGCATCATTTTCAAGTTCATTGATGCGGCGATACAGGCCCATGCGCAGATCAAGATCGGGCACATAGGCCTCTGGAATCATGATTGGCGCGTCGGTGGTGATTTGTGGTGACAAGTCCCGCGTGTTGACGGTCTTCTGGCCTTCCGCCTTTGCATCCATGATCGCATCTTCGAGCATGGATTGATAAAGCTCAAAGCCCACTTCGCGGATATGGCCTGATTGCTCATCGCCGAGGAGATTGCCGGCCCCCCGCTGATCCAAATCATGGCTGGCCAGTTGGAAGCCTGCGCCCAAGCTGTCGAGGTCTTGCAAGACCTTTAGCCGCTTCTCCGCCGTGCTGGTCATCAAGCGTTCGGCAGCGGTCGTCAGATAGGCATAGGCCCGCGTTTTCCCGCGCCCAACGCGCCCGCGCAATTGATAGAGCTGCGCCAAGCCAAATCGATCCGCCCGGTGGATGATCATTGTGTTGGCGCTTGGAATGTCGAGGCCGCTTTCGACAATGGTCGTCGACAAAAGCACATCATATTTCTTGTCGTAGAAAGCGGACATCCGCTCTTCGACTTCGCCTGCCGCCATCTGGCCATGGGCGACAACATATTTCACCTCAGGAACCTCTTTGCGCAAATATTCCTCAATATCCGGCAAGTCCTTGATCTTAGCCGTCACGAAGAAGCTTTGCCCGCCGCGATAATGCTCGCGAAGCAGCGCCTCGCGGATCACGATGCGATCCCATGGCATGACATAGGTGCGAACAGCAAGCCGATCGACGGGCGGCGTTTGGATGACCGACAATTCGCGCAAGCCCGACATTGCCATTTGGAGCGTGCGCGGGATGGGGGTTGCCGTCAGCGTCAGCACATGGACGTCTGCCTTCAATTGCTTGAGTCGTTCCTTGTGAACAACGCCAAAGCGCTGTTCTTCATCGACAATGACAAGGCCAAGCCGCTTCATCTCGACGCTTTTGCTCAAGACCGCATGGGTGCCGATGACAATGTCGATTGTTCCCTCGGCAAGACCTTCTTTAACCTCTTTCGCTTCCGCTGCCGGAACGAGACGAGAGAGCCGACCAATGCGGATCGGCAGGCCCTGAAAGCGTTCGACAAAGTTCGAATAATGCTGGCGAGCCAGCAAAGTGGTGGGGCAAACAAGCGCAACTTGCAGGCCCGAAATGGCGGCCACAAAGGCTGCCCGCAATGCCACTTCAGTTTTGCCAAAGCCCACATCGCCAACGACCAAGCGGTCCATTGGCTTGCCCGCCGCCAGATCATCAATCACATCGCTGATTGCGCGGTCCTGATCATCGGTTTCTTGATAAGGGAAGCGATTGGCAAATTCGGCATAGCTGCCGGGATCGGCCTCCGCGACATCTGCTGCCCGCAAGGCGCGCGCTGCTGCGGTTTTGAGCAATTCGCCGGCAATTTCGCGGATGCGTTCCTTCATCCGGGCCTTGCGTCGCTGCCAGGCTTCGCCGCCTAGTCGATCAAGCGCAGCACCATCGCCATCGCTGCCATAGCGCGAAAGGACATCGATATTCTCCACCGGAACGTATAGCTTATCACCGCCTGCATAGGTCAGCGCGACGCAGTCATGCGGGGCTTTGGCGACTGGGATCTGCATCAAGCCTTCGTATCGGCCAATGCCATGCTCAGTATGGACGACGAGATCGCCGGGGGTCAGCGTCGCAAGCTCTGCCAAAAAAGCGTCAGCATTTTTCTTGCGCTTGCTGCGGCGAACCAAACGATCCCCAAGCACATCCTGTTCGGTCAGCAGCGCCAGCCGTTCCGTCGTGAAGCCATGATCGAGGGGGAGAATGATGAGGGCCGTGGCTCCACTTGCGGCAAGGCCTTGCGCTTCTTGCCAGCTTTCCGCTTTGGCCAAATTGACCATCGCATGATCGCCAAGCAGACCCAACAAACGATCCCGAGAACCGGCTGAATAACAAGCGAGGATCAGGCCCTTCTTGGAAAGCGCCAGCCCCTTCGCATGCCCCGCCAACGCATCATAAACATTGTCGCCCTTCGTGCGTTCCGGCGCGAAATCGCGGGGGGCATCTATGGCGAAATCCAGTACATGCGCCGCTTCGGGTTCTTTAAACGGGGTGGCAAGGTGGATGGGATGTTCGGCAAGCGCTGCGTTCCATTCGCCATCTCCGAGATAGAGCGCGTCGGGCTCCAGTGGTCGATAGCTGCCCGGCTCGCTGGTCGCGGCGCGCTCGCGGTTGGCATAATAATCGCTGATCGCTTCAAACCGGCCTTGGGCGGCGGCAGAAACACCGGAATCGCGAATGATTAGCGCATCGCCGCCCAAATGATCGAACAGCGTAGAAAGCTTCTCTTCGATGAGCGGTAGCCAATGGTCCATGCCCGCCAAGCGGCGGCCTTCTGATATGGCTTGGTAGAGCGGATCGCCCGTTGCAGTGGCACCGAACTTCTCGCGATATCGGGTACGGAAGCGCTTGATGCCTTCCTCATCGAGTAACGCCTCAGACGCAGGCAAAAGTGTGAAGCCTTCGACACGCGCGATTGATCGCTGATCCGCCGGATCAAAGCTGCGCACGCTTTCAATTTCATCGCCGAAAAAGTCTAACCGAAGCCCATGGGTTTCTCCGGCTGGATAAAGATCAACCAAGCTCCCGCGGATGGCAAATTCGCCTGCATCGGCGACTGTATCTGTGCGGACATAGCCATTGGCCTGAAGCAAGGCCGCGAGCCTGTCCCGATCGATCCGTTCACCTGCCGCCAAACGAGCCGACAATTGCCGGATGCGGAAAGGCGTCAATGTGCGTTGGGCGGCCGCATTGATGGTTGTCAGAACCAACTGCGGTTTGTCTGCCTTGCGTTGAAGCGCGGCGAGACAAGCAAGCCGCTCGGACGTTGACCGCAAGGATGGGGAGGCCCTGTCATAGGGCAAGCAATCCCAAGCCGGGAATTGGAGCACTTCAACCTCTGGCGCGAAATAGGTCGCCGTTTCCGCTACAGCGCGCATTGCCGTATCGTCTGCCGTGATCAGCACCGCGCGGGTGGCCGCCGCACGAGCAAGGTCCGTCATCAGCCAGGGCAGGAACCCCGGCGCAACCGCAGACAGCGTCAGCGGCTTCGCGCTGGATATGATTTGGGCAAGCTTTGGCATTAAGGCAGCGTCACGAAATCCAGCCGCATCAGATCTTCGATCATCGCCCCTTGCCAACGCTCCGGCACATCTTGTGCTTTGAACGCCCACGCCATGATGTCGACATCTTGCTCTTCGAGAAATTCCTCAAACCAATCGATATCGGCATCGGTCCATTCAGCATGCCTAGCCTCGAAAAAGCCGCCGATCATCATATCGGCTTCGCGCGTTCCCCGGTGGTGGGCACGGAATTTCAGGCGTTTGAGGCGAGTGTCTCGGTCCATGGCGTCCAACGGCAATTGGCCGCCGACGCATTTTCAAATTGCGTGACGGTCTGGTTTCAGGTGAAGGTGCGCATAGCATGAGACCGGAAATCCTCAACCCGCTGTTTACAGAAGTCGAAGCGCTGAAAGGCGTGGGGGCGACGCTTGCCAAACCGCTGGACAAATTGGGGTTGAAGCGAGTCATTGATCTGCTTCTTCATCTTCCCGTTGGCATGATCGAGCGAAAGCCGGTGGAGGCGCTGAGTGTCGCAGATGTTGGCCGCACGATCACACTCACAGTGACGCCGATTGAGTATCGCCAGAACCGAACAGGGCGAGGACCTATGCGGGTTTTGGCGACCGACAAGGGCGGGGACTATGTCGCGCTGACCTATTTTGGTGGAAATCCCGGATGGGCGAAGAAGTTGCTGCCCTTGGACAAGCCCCGCCTCGTTTCAGGCAAGTTGGAGCGTTACGGCGATGACCTTCAAATCGTTCATCCTGACTATGTGGTGGACCCGGCAGAGGCTGAAAGCCTGCCCGCGCGTGAAGCCATCTACCCGTTATCGGAAGGGCTCACAGGGCGGCGGTTGGCTGCACTGGTCGAGCAAGCTTTGCTTCGCACGCCAGTGCTTTCCGAATGGATTGAGCCGAGTGTGCTAGGCCGACAAGGCTGGTCGAGTTGGCGGGATGCGATTGCCACCGCGCATGCCAATCCGGCGGAAAAGGGCGCTCAGGCGCGATTGGCTTATGATGAGCTGTTCGCCAATCAACTAGCGCTCATGCTCCTCCGGGCATCGTCGCGGCGACGCAAGGGCGTGCCTCTCCAAGGCGATGGACGCCTGCGCGACATGCTCAAGCTCCCTTATGCGCTGACGGGCGCTCAGCGTCGGTCCATCGCTGAGGTTGAAGGCGATATGGCGCAATCAACGCCGATGACTCGGTTGCTGCAAGGCGATGTCGGGGCTGGCAAAACGATGGTGGCGCTCCACGCGATGTTGGCGGCGATTGAGGCTGGCGCTCAGGCCGCGATGCTTGCGCCTACGGAAATCCTGGCGCGGCAGCATTATGATACGTTGTCTCGGCAATTGGCGCGTCTTCCGGTAAACGTCGCGATCCTCACCGGGCGAGACAAGGGGCGAGCACGGGAAGCGACTCTAATGGGCCTTGCCGATGGCAGCATTGATCTGCTCGTTGGAACCCACGCGATTTTTCAGGAAGCAGTCACTTATCGCAATTTGGGCTTTGTGGTGGTCGATGAACAGCATCGCTTTGGCGTGGCGCAGCGGATGGAACTGGGGGCCAAGGGGC
>DLOX01000142.1:0-2669 GCA_002478575.1 Sphingomonadales bacterium UBA7473
CATTTATTAAGGGGCTGGGGGTTGGTCGGCGCCCTCTCGAACAGATTTTATATTCACAGCAACATTCTTCATGTCACTTTCCAAGAACAGAAACAGAGAATGAAGGGCGGCGGAATTTACTTTTAAAGCACTTAAACGACCGCTCATTCAAGCATAGTTCTTTTTATCACATTTTCATATTTCCGAACCTCTTCATTTCGTCGACGGAGGGCTCTTCATTTTATGTCGGCAACGCTCTTCCCTTAAAAGCAGACGAAACAGATTTGATCTCGCGTTTTTTTGAACCTGCTGTCGAGCTAACCGATCGTGAAATTCGTAAGCAACAATTCATAAATGACCAATCGACAGCTCTGGGAGTGAAGGTCATCATGGAAGATCGCACGGTTCTGGAAAGAATCCAGAAAGTTATTCAAATCGCTGAGGTTGATGGGTGCCTAGACAGGCAAGAAGAAAGGATTGGCCATTTTTTTGAATCATATCGTTCGAAGTTTGACAGTGCTTCGGCACAATCGAGGGATTAAGAGGAAGAAATGGCCAGGATAGTTATGATCCTCAGCCAATTCAGCGGGCCATCGGAGCCTGTTGATCAGCCTCATCAATTGGCCGATGCGTTCATTGCCAACGGCCATTCGGTAAAGGTTGTTGTCATCCCATGGCAACGTTCAGAAAAGGATGTTATTTCTTACAGCGAGCATGATCGGCTTGATGTGCTGCGCGTCCCTCCACTCCAAATTTCTAGGTTCGGAAAAACAATGGGTCTGGCGATGCGCTGGACGCTATCTTCCTTTTTTGCAGTTCGCCATGCTAAAAAATTTCTTGGCAATGAGCGCGTGGACTTGATCTACTCAACCAGCCCTTGTGCCAGCGTCGCCTTCCTACTGCGATGGGCGCTGCGGAAGTTTAAAGCAGTCTCATATCTATATATTGTCGATTTTTTCCCTCATCATCAACGTGCCATAGGCTTGCTGCCCGGAGGGCCCGTTCTGAAGCTAGCCGCACTCCAAGAGAATGCACTTATCCGCATGTTTGATGTTGTGGGGTGCATGACGCGAAAGAATGTTGAATATTTGAAGCGGAATTACCGCCTAAGACCTGAGCAGCGGATCGAAATTCTGCCTCTGAGTACGGGCATCTCGCCAAAAGTTGAAGTTGATCGCGCTGCAGTTCGCGCACGATACGGGCTTGCGAATGACAAAGTGATTGCGGTCTTTGGCGGACAAATAACCGAAGGGCGCGGAATTGATCAAATTCTTGAAGCGGCACGCATTTCAAGGGAAGCAGAACCCAATTTGCATTGGCTTTTGATCGGTTCCGGTCGACTAGTGCACCTAGTGCAAGCCTATATTGATGACGGCGGCGACAATCTGACTCTGGTGTCAAATCTCCCCCGTGACACATATCTCGAACTTGCTTCCGCGTGTGACCTGGGATTGGTGGTCACAGTACCCATTGCAGATATTCCAACATTCCCATCAAAAACGCTAGACTATCTTCAGGTCGGCTTGCCGGTCGTTGCGGCTGTCGAAACCGATACGGACTATCGGGAATTCGTGGAGGAGCATGGATTTGGGCTTGTTGTAGAGGCAGGGAGCCCGAGGGACCTTCTGCATGCTGTATCCGCATTGGAACACGATCCTGAAATGCGGACTACAATGGGAGTTGGAGGCCAAAGGGTTTTGAAAACTGTTCTCAACGTTGAACAGACCGCAGGGCAGATTTCTAAGGCACTGGGTTTAAGACGTCAAATAGACGCCCTCTGACCTTGCGCGACTAATTGTCTTGGACGTGGAACTAAGTTTGAGCTTCCATCTCGGCCTGCCTAATTGCATCAACTGCTCTTGCACGTCCATCTCCACGATCGCCCGTGGCCCAAACTTGTAACAATGAATGATAGGGCACGAATGGGAGACTCTCGGGGCGGAACAACTGAAATGTCATGACGCCCAAGACAACTATTGAAAACGCCGCTTTGAATGGCAGTCTCTCAATTGGTCTAATTCGATCGAAAAATCCCAAACGCCATATGGTCGCAAGCTGCCACGGCAAAGAGACGCACATAATCCTGTTCCAAAAGCTCGGATATGACCCCAGCGCCAGATGTCCAAAGAGCACAAGCAAGGTCAAATAGATTGCAATTCTAACGTACGGCTCGTCCTCTTCTTTCATAAAGACTTGGAGCATGTAAAGATATACGACAATGAGAACCATCGCTAATGGCGAAATGGCAAATAGCGTCCCAGAGCTAAAGGCCTGCGCGTAGTTTTCAGCCTTTGAGCCAATGAAACTTGGGAGAATTCCTGCAACAGCTGACAGCAAAGTACCGCCAATAAACGTACCGGATGCGAAGAGAGCAATGGAAAGAGTTAGGAATCCCAATACAGAGAGCCGATTTATTCGAAATTGAGAGAGTAAAAGGACAGGCAAAAACATCAAAACTGACGTATGAATGCCAAAACCAAGCGCAAAAGCAATGATCGATGCCCAATAGCGGTCACGCGCGACAAATAGAAGAGATAAAATAATGAAAGAACTCGCAAGCGCTTGTCGAATTATGTTGAACTGAACAGTCCCGATAGCCAAACAAAAATAGACTAGCCAGACAAATGGCTGTGAGTTTGGTGATATTTGGCGACACATTTTGTCGATTACGAAGATGTTAAATACTCCTA
>DLOX01000142.1:2683-11474 GCA_002478575.1 Sphingomonadales bacterium UBA7473
TCCTATTACAAAAAGGAGTAGTTCGAATGATCCGCCCATCGACTTCACAAATACAATCAATGCATAGAATATAAATTCAGTTTGTAGAACACTGCCGCTTCTTGAATACTCTGTCAGGCTGAAATTACTAGGGACGAATATAAAGAGCCGTTCATATGCTAGCCAATCAATTCCTATCTCGAATCTCAAGCCAACAAATATCGCAAGAATGATCGAGCAAGCTACCGGCATAAGAGACGGTCGATTGGCGTCCGTCATAACGAAGGCCAATCCCAAAAAGACTATTACGATGATATAAGGTGTCATTTACTCTTCAGGGTCTGAATATGATTTGGTATTGCTCAATTTTATTTGGTCAGTTCCTAGAAGGACAAAATCCTGCTTCTCAAGAACTTCAATCCCATGGGTATATCAGCCAAGATCATAGTTCAAGCAGTGCCGCAGATACCTCAAGATTGTTTTACGATCGTGCCGATTTGGTAAGCCATGATCGCCAGACAGAAATGGCAACAAGCATACCCATCGTCGCATGTGCAACCGGATACGCCCAGTAAGGAGCTTGTGCATATCCTAAACCAGAAAGGGCCACGATATAGACCGTCAACAGAAAAGCTGTTCCCCATTCGATCGAGACAGCTGCTGCCAGTCGCCCGCGCGCCAACATGAAGTGAAGCGCAAGAGATGCGGTAACCCTCAACGCATCTCCCAGCAAATAACCCCCAATGAACGGAATGGCCGCCAAATATGAGGCTGAAAAGAAGGTCGTTACAAAGAACTCGGCTCCCAGCAAGAAAATGGCCCATCCTCCGAACATGACAATGGAACAAAGCAATAGCGTGGACGCAATTAGCCGGCGCACGCGATCCGGCTCTTCTTCGCGCGCGATCTGTGGAAGAAATATCTGAGCCATGTAGAGTCCCAGGATCTGGCTGGTCACGTCAGACACCCTGTTCGCGGCAAGCCAATAGGCCAGCGCATCGGTACCGAATGACTCGCGGTATACGAAGCGCAGTGCGAATAAGGTCGCAGGCATGACTACAGCGATTGCAAGAAAGGCAACCGAATAGCCAAGCAATTGTCTTATTTCTTTCAGTTCAACCTTTGACGGCGAGACAATAGAATAGCCCATCCGACCAAGGCTGATTCCACCAAGAACCGCCGTCACAAGTGGGCCCACTGAATAGCCAAAAACAGCACCAACCGCATCACCTCTGTTCAATGACCATATGCAGAACAAGCCTCCAACAAGAAGGCCGATCGATTGAAACATCAAACTGACAGGGGCGCGCTGCCGGCCATTCAAAACTGCGCAAGCCAAAACCCCAAGGCCGCCACCAAGTCCGGCCAAAGCAATCATGGGTATTGCCTCTACCAGTGACTCGTTTCCGATCAACAGTGTTGAGATGGAGTCGCGGAGAGACCAAATGATAAGCCACAGGATTAAGCTAACCACAGCCCAAATGCGGAGTGCGGCGGCTATCGTCTTCTGTTCGATTGCACTGTCACTGTGAGCGACAGCTATTCCCCGCGCCAAGCCGTTTTGAATTCCCGCCGCAGCGATCGACGACAAAAGGGCAAAGAATAGGAAAACCTGCGAAAAGACTACGAATTCTGAAACATCTAAGAGAGCGCTCGAAAGACTGATCAAGGCGATGCCAAACCCAAACTTCAGAATGAAAAATGAGGCGAATGCGCTGCCAAATCTTAATGTCTTGAGCGACCTAGCTCGAGTGTCAAAGCCGTTCTGCATAGGCTAACCAAGCATCTTTGCAGCTTGAAGGGCAAAGTCGAGCTGCGCCGCGACAAGTTCCGGTCCGCGAACATGAGCTTCGTAAAGATGTCCCCCGTCCGGCATTATCGCCGCATCGATCAATGGTGAAAGTTTGAACGCTGAGCTGATGCGCGATATGGCTTCAGGGGTCGTTTCCCAAATATGTTCATACTCTGCGAGGCGAAAATGCACCGGGCAAGACACACTCGCAGCTACTTTCCGCCAGCGATTCGGCCAAAGGTATGAGATCTCATACACTTCGCGGCTGATTGGCGGCTCGGTAGCTCGGCGCAAAGCAGCCACTGCGCGGCTCGTGTAGCTACTTGGTGGACCAAAGAACCAATGCGGAAACAGGGGCAAAGAGCCTTTTTGTTCCAAGTCTTGAAGATGTTCGAGGTAGCGAGCGTCAGGCTGGTCCCCAATTCCTGAAACGCATACCGCCGCTAAAGGAATATCCTGGCCAATAGCAGCGTAGGCGAGCGCGACCGCACCACCAAAAGAATGACCAACCAATATGATTGGGCGCTCTTTCAGTCCTTTGTGTCTAACGATAGCTGATTGCACAATGCTTGTGACGGCATCGACTCCGTTGTTGATCGCCGATCCAGCGTTGTTTGCCACACTGGCGCCATAGCCGGGCCTGTCTAAAAGCAAGACTGGAAACCCACGTTTGCTAGCAGCGGCGGCAAATGAATTGGTCCGAAGATCAAAATAGTTGCCGTTGCTTCCTATGCCGTGAATACAAATGACCAACGGCAGGCTAGATTTACAATCACTGGGTTGACAAAATCTGCCCCCGACTTGGCCATTCGCACATACGAGATTGCTCGACGATCCCACCGGGCCCTGACGATCAAGGCTCTGATAGCAAAGCTTAATATGACTTCCAGACTGTGCGCGTAACATAATCAGTATAGCTCAGAATGATGTGCAGCACTTTGTCTGAGACGTTAGGCTTGGAATAGTCGGCAACCTTTGTTCGTCGACTGGCCAATGTGCTTGGGTCCTCGGCAACTACCTTCAAAGCCTGAAGCACGCGCTCTTTTCCAAGGCCAGTCATCATGACAGCGCCTTCTTCCATTGCCTCGGGTCGCTCATGGGCTTCGCGTATATTCAAAGCAGGGAAGCCTAGGATCGAACTTTCTTCGCTGATCGTTCCACTGTCTGAAAGGACGCATCGCGCATGCATTTGAAGCGCATTATAGTCAAGAAATCCAAATGGCTTCAGTAGTTTGACATGGGGATCGAAACTCAGACTTAGCGCTTCAATCCTGTTACGGGTGCGCGGATGGGTAGAGACAAGGATGGGTTCGTCATAGACCTCAGCAATTGAATTCAGTGTCTCATGCAATCGGCGCAATTGCTTTTCTGAGTCCACATTCTCCTCGCGATGAGCGCTGACAACAAAATAGCGTCCTTTGGTGACACCATTTTGCTCAAGAGCAAGAGACGCATCAATCCCAGAACGATAGTATGATAAAACCTCATACATAGGGCTGCCGGTCTTGATGATTCGATCAGCAGGCAAGCCCTCAGCTAAAAGATACTCACGCGCGATATCCGAATAAGGCAGATTAATGTCTGCCGAATGATCGACAATCCGGCGATTAATTTCCTCAGGTACACGGTCATCAAAACAACGATTGCCGGCCTCCATATGAAAGACCGGAACTTTCCGGCGCTTAGCTGGGATCACTGACAAGCAACTGTTTGTGTCGCCCAAAATGAGCATCGCATCAGGCCGCTCTGCGGCAAGGATATTGTCTACCTCTATGATAACATTGCCAATTGTTTCTGCCGCTGACTTCCCTGCCGCATTGAGGAAATGGTCAGGCTTACGCAGTTTCAAATCATCGAAGAAAACTTGATTGAGCTCATAGTCATAATTTTGTCCTGTATGAACAATGATATGATCACAATGTCGATCAAGGGTTGACATCACGCGCGACAATCTAATTATCTCGGGTCGCGTGCCAACGACGGTCATTACTTTCAGTTTGCGCATCTCTAGAAGACTTCCTTGGCGATGGTGTCCGGTTTATCCCGATCAAACAGTTCATTTGCCCAAAGAAGTGAAACTAGGACATCGTCTCCAACGTTGCAGATATCATGAGACCATCCTGGGATAGTCTCAACAACAACCGGTTCCTCACCTGAAGTGAATATTTCATGCTTTTCGTCGGTCAAAATGTGGCGGAATCGAAAACGTGCTT
This sequence comes from Sphingomonadales bacterium UBA7473, assembly GCA_002478575.1. GTDB lineage: Bacteria > Pseudomonadota > Alphaproteobacteria > Sphingomonadales > Sphingomonadaceae > Aquisediminimonas. The sequence continues at coordinate 6,668 of DLOX01000142.1, forward strand.
TTCCATGAACGACCAAGAATTTTTCAGTCTTGGTATGATGATAGTGCCCCCCCCGCGTTACGCCAGGATGAGCAGTGAAATATGAGAACTGTCCGGCTTCGCGCGTCTTCAACATCTCGGAAAAAGCGCCTCGCGGATCACTGTGACTCGCGATAGGATAACTGAACTCCTCGACAGGAAGCGCAGACACATAGGTCGCGTACAACGCTCTCGTAAGATCTACACCGACATTTGCGATCAAATTATCCTTACGGTCATTTCGAAAGCCTTCAATAGTTCGAGCAATATCACCCACCGTGGCCTGATAAATCGGTGACACTTGCAAAAAACCAGGAGAGGGGCAGTTCAGGAGCGTGTTAACAAAGTCAGTTACAACATCATCAATATAAACTAGCGTCAACGGTGAAGATGGATCGTGAATTGTGATTGGCAAATCACGAGCAATATTGTGGCAAAAAGTGGCTACTGCTGAGTTATAGTTCGGACGAGCCCACTTTCCAAAGACATTGGGGAGTCGGTAAATGTAAAGCGGATTCCCAGATTCCTTTGCCGCCAACTGTAAGGTTTCTTCGGCAGCACGTTTGCTTCGGCCATAGTCCGAATCCTCTTCTGCTTTAGTGGTCGAAGCATATATAACAGGCAAAGATCGGCCCAAATCCCGCAGTGTCGCTCCCAACTGCTCAGACACGCCGACATTAATCTTTTCAAAGTCATCAGTGTCTGCGGGGCGATTTGCTGCGGCAAGATGTATTACACCATCTGCAATAGACAGCGCACTAAGCCACTCCAACTCATTGCTCGTCCGTAATATTGGGACAACCGCTATACCAAGTTCGCCCAGGCGTACGACGACATTGCGGCCAACAAAACCGTCGGCGCCGGTTACTGCAACTGTTTTCATTAACTCTGATCTCTCAGGACAGACTGCATATAGTCAAGCTTGCGCAATATTTCAGACATTTCTGACTGATTTAGTTGCTTTGCATTATGTGAATGAAAATCCACAGCGTCTGATATCTGTCGTTCGCCTTCTTCAACGAACGCAGCATAGTTTAGATCACGATTATCCGGTGGCACTCGATAGTAATCGCCTCTATCTTCGGCAATAACCATTTCTTCCCTGCTTAATAATGTTTCATATAGCTTTTCGCCGTGGCGCGTTCCAATGACTTTAACCTGGTGGTCGTCCATTCCGATGACGCTCAAAACAGATTTCGCTAGAATCTCTATTGTAGTTGCAGGCGCCTTTTGAACAAATAAGTCTCCGTTTTGGCCATGTTCAAATGCATATAGAACCAAGTCTACCGCTTCACCCAACGTCATCACGAAACGTGTCATCGTCGGGTCGGTGATGGTCAACGGGATGCCCTTGTGCGCCTGGTCAACAAATAGCGGAATGACTGAGCCCCGTGATGCAAGTACATTGCCATAGCGCGTACCCGTGATTACGGTTCCAGTTCCAAGGGCAAGGCGCGATTTTGCAACCATAACCTTTTCCATCATTGCTTTCGAAATACCCATGGCATTGATTGGATAGACTGCCTTATCGGTTGAAAGGCAAACGACCCGCGAAACCCGTGCTGCAATGGCGGCTTCCAGCACATTATCTGTCCCAATAACGTTTGTCTTTACCGCTTCCATCGGGTGGAACTCGCAAGACGGCACTTGCTTGAGCGCAGCTGCGTGAAAAATATAGTCAACGTCCTTTACCACGCTCGAAACCGACCTTAGGTCTCTTACATCTCCGATATGGTACCGAAGCCGCGGATCACGGTAGTGAAGGCGTTGATCCTCTTGCTTTTTCTCATCCCGCGAAAAAATCCTGATCTCACTAAAAGGCTCAGAAATCAAACGCCCAAGTACGGTCGAGCCAAAGGAACCGGTGCCGCCGGTTATCAATAAAACCTTGTTTTTAAACATATTTATTCCCGCTTTTGCCAAGTAAGTACACTGGGCCGGACATTGTCAGCATCTTTACGGCAGGAGCTATAGGGTGGTGTTGGTGAGCGATCAACCCAAAGCAATACGCGTTTTTTGGGTAAGTAGTCGCTCGCTAGGCCATAAAATAGGCCTAGGAAACTGCCCGCCACCATCGACTGTTTGAAGCTCTCCGTTTCGAGAGTGGAATCTTGCACTATATTTAACATAATCTTTGTTATCAGACTTTAGTGCGCAGTCTTCTGGATGTCGTCACCTTTTAGTCGATGCCATATTACTTGACTAGCTGACTATTCTGGGAAAGCTCCGGCTTCACCCTCTCAGCCATCAGTTCAAGGTTGCTTAACCATGCCCACCCTCATCACCCCCCGCCGCTTCTCAGACAGCCGTGGCTGGTTCACTGAAAGCTGGAATGCGCGCACGTTTGCGGCTCAGGGTATTACGACTGAGTTTTGCCAAGATAATCATTCGCTCTCTCGGCCTGCTTTCACGCTGCGCGGTCTTCATTTTCAGCGCACGCCGCATGCTCAGGCGAAGTTGGTGCGCTGTTTGCGGGGGCGGATTTTTGATGTTGCGGTTGATATTCGCGCCCACTCGCCGACGTTCAAGCAATGGGTGGGGGTTGAGCTCAGCGCCGAGGCGGGGAATCAGTTGTTCGTCCCAGCGGGATATGCGCATGGGTTCCTGACGCTCGAGCCCGATTGTGAGGTCGCTTATAAGGTTGACGCCTATTATGCGCCGGAGGCCGATGGCGGGATCGCTTGGAATGATCCCAATATTGCCATTGATTGGCCGCTGGACGGCGCTTTGCCTCACCTGTCAGACAAAGATGCTGCCCTGCCCGCTTTGGCCGACGCGGCATTTGACTTTGCCTATGATGGTCATCCATTGCTCCCCCTAAACCCATAGAAGAAGCATCATCCCCATGGCTTTGAAAATTCTCGTCACCGGCGGTGCCGGATTTATCGGTTCGGCATTGGTCCGGCATTTGATCAACAACAGCGATCATCAGGTGCTGAATGTTGATGCTTTGACCTATGCCGGCAATCTGTCTTCGCTCGCATCGGTTGAGAGTTCGAACCGCTACAGCTTTGCCCAAGCCGATATTTGCGACACCGATGCTGTTGCAGCGTTGGTCAATGAGTTTCAGCCCGACATTATCACCCATCTGGCGGCCGAATCGCATGTCGACCGGTCCATCGATGGGCCGTCGGCGTTCATCCAGACCAATCTGGTCGGCACTTTCTCCATGCTGCGGGTTGCGCTTGACTATTGGCGGGCCCTTGCCTCTGAGCGCCAAGCGGCTTTTCGGTTCCACCATATTTCAACCGACGAAGTGTTTGGCGCGCTGGGCGATGAGGGCTTTTTCACCGAAGAGACGGCCTATGATCCGCGTTCGCCCTATTCCGCGTCCAAGGCGGGATCAGACCATTTGGTGAGCGCTTGGCACCATACTTATGGCTTGCCGACGCTGATCACCAATTGCTCCAACAATTATGGCCCGCATCATTTCCCCGAAAAGCTGATCCCATTGGTCATCATCAAATGCCTCGCGGGTGAGCCGCTGCCCGTTTATGGCAAAGGCGATAATGTGCGTGATTGGCTCTATGTTGATGACCATGTCCGCGCGCTGCAGGCGGTGTTTGAACGCGGCGCAGTGGGCGAGAGCTATATGGTTGGGGGCCGTTCGGAACGGACCAACTTGGCCGTGGTGCATACCATCTGCGACACGCTCGATCGGATCCAGCCTCGCGCTGACGGCATAAGCTATCGCGAGCAAATCACCTTCGTTTCGGACCGTCCCGGCCATGACTTCCGCTATGCGATTGATGCGTCCAAGCTGGAGCGGGATCTGGGCTGGACGCCGCTCGAGAGCTTTGAGACCGGCATGGAAAAGACGATCCGCTGGTATCTCGAGAACCGCACTTGGTGGGAAGCCATTCAATCGGGCGCCTATCGCGGCGAACGGCTTGGGCTGAGTGCGGCTTGACGATGTTCAAGGGGCCTATCCTTGTTACGGGGGCAAGCGGCCAAGTCGGCGGCGCTGTGGCGCGGCTTGGCCAAGCTCAGGGCTTTGCGGTTGATGCGCCGCTTCGGGCCTCTTTGAACCTGACGAGCGAGGCCGATATTATTGACGCAGTCGCATCCAAGCCCTGGGCTGCCGTCATCAATTGCGCTGCTTATACGGCAGTCGACAAGGCCGAATCTGAGCCTGACTTGGCCGAAGCGATCAATGCGACGGCTCCAGCGATTCTGGCACGAGAAACGGCACGTCTCGGCATCCCCTTGATCCACGTGTCGACAGACTATGTATTCGACGGCAGCAAGCCCGATCCTTATATGGAAACCGACCCTGTGAACCCCTTGGGTGTCTATGGGCGGACAAAAGAAGCAGGCGAGGCCGCGATCCGCGCGATTCATCCTAATCACGCCATCATTCGCACTGCTTGGGTGGTGAGTGCAGGCGGGGCCAATTTCATCAACACCATGCTGCGGCTTGGCGCAGAGCGTCCCGAAATGCGGGTGGTTGATGATCAATGGGGTTGCCCATCAAGCGCTGACGATATTGCGGCAGCCCTGATCAAGGTTGCGGCAGGCCTTGGCGATCGCTCGGGCACTTGGCATTTTGTGAACAGCGGGGAAGCGACTTGGCATGGTTTGGCGGCCTATGTCTTTGCTGAGACTGCGCGGCGTAGGCTACCCACCCCTGCCCTCACCCCCATCACCACGGCCGACTATCCCACCCCTGCTAAGCGCCCAGCCAATTCGCGGTTGAACACAGATGCGATCAGCCGAGATTTTGATATCGCGCCCAGACCATGGCAAGACGCCGTGGGGGCGATATTGGACGAACGGCTCTCATAAACGA
>DLOX01000046.1:0-1655 GCA_002478575.1 Sphingomonadales bacterium UBA7473
TCGGGCAAGCCATAGTCGCTCATTTTGCCGACCAGGCCCTTGATCAGGCGCGATCCCAGCCATTGCCGCATCGCCTTGGGCATCCAGGCAGGGGCTGGGTTTTTGTCGATCGGCTGGCCCTTATAATATTTGGGGATCACCCAAACTCCGCGCCGGGCCGAGACGAACAGCTTTTCCGCAATCGGCCGCTGAGACAATTCGGACGCGACGTCCATCGCGCTATTGCCCATGCCCACGACCAAGATGCGCTTGCCTCGACATTCGATGGGCTCAAACGGGCTGCGATAATGGTGGCTATGGATTTGTTCGCCGTTGAAGTGGCCGGGATATTCAGGAGTGCGCGCTGCCCAATGATGGCCATTGGCAACGACCAGAGCGTCAAAGCGCTTGGTCTCTCCGGTGGATAAGGTGACGTCCCATCCGCCCCCTGCCCTCCGCGTCGCTTTCTCCACCCGTGTGTTGAAGCGGATGCTCCCCCGCAGATCGAAATGATCGACATAGTCGTGGAAATATCTAAGCAGCTCCGCATGATGCGGGAAATCGGGCCAGTTGGCGGGAACCGGAAAATCCTCAAAGGCCAATCGATATTTGGATGTGTCGATATGGAGGCTCTTATAGCAGGATGACATCCCGTTGGGATTGTTGAAATACCAATTGCCGCCAATATCGTCTGAGGCCTCAAACATCTCAAACGGGATGTCATAATCCTTCAGCCGCTTGGCCGTGGTAAAGCCAGAGCATCCTGCCCCGATGATGCAGACATTCGGCTTGTTCATGCTCCACTCCCTCTTTTGAAGGAGTGTTTGACGCAAAGCTTAGGCGGCTTCCAGCGTATTTTTGCCAGGGCGGACCTTCATCTTGCTGCTGGGCTTGGTACCAAGGCCCACATCCTGCACGCCTTGCATGAAGACCCACTCATTGGTCGCGGCCTGCGGGGTAAGCGTCAGATGCATATAGCCGCGGTTGGATGTATCGACCCAACGAAGCTCATCTTTATTGCCTTCGACCATTTGCTTGGCGATCATCATTGGATCGGTGCCCTTCATTGCACTTTCAAATCCGGGTGACGTGACGCTGTGGCCGCCAAATTCGACGCCTGCGGGCTTGCCGCCTTCTGGCAAGTCAAAGGCCCAAGCATTGTGGCTATCGCCGGTAACAACGACCAAGTTGCGGCCATTGCGCTGTGCGGCCTTGAGCAGGCGTGAGCGTGCGGCGGGATATCCGCCCCAATTATCCAGATTGTGGGGCAATCCGGCTTTTGCAGCGGCGAGGCCTTGGCGCGCAAAGTTTCGGTTGCGCTCTGGTGCATCGGCTGGGAACCAGCTCAACACTTCCGGAGGCGCACGATAATAGCCCATGTTGGTGCCAGAACCAACGATGGTCCAAAGCGCTTTGTCTCGCGCGAATTGATTGTAGAGCCAGCTTTCTTGCTCCGTGCCCATCATCGTCATCGATGGATCACGCCACGCGCCATCGCGAAACTCGGCAAAGGCTTTGTCTGGATCAGGCGCACGCATGAACTCACCGTGCCAATAGGGTTTGGTGCGACCAACTTCGCGTGTGTTCGTGCGGTAGTAACTCGCAAGCTCTCCAATATCGTAGCGCTTCCATGGCTGTTCACCAACGGGCAGCCATTCGCGCCACACCTGCATCGC
>DLOX01000046.1:1689-2686 GCA_002478575.1 Sphingomonadales bacterium UBA7473
TCGCGCCACACTTGCATCGCGGCATTGCGCCGGTTGGACCAATCGCCTTCATCGGCCTGATGGTTTTGCGCTCCGCCTTCCCAAGAATCGTTTGACGTCTCATGATCATCTGTGATGGGCAGCATTGGCGCTCTCGCATGGAGCGCCTGAAGCTGGGGATCGGACCGATAGCTTGCATAGCGCAAGCGATAGTCCGCCAGCGTCAAAATCTCGTCCGCCGGGAAGATGCGCTCTGCAAATTTGCGCGCGCCATCATATCCGCCGCGCCCATATTCATAGATATAATCGCCCATATGGAGCCACATATCCAGATCTTCGCGGGCCGCCGCGTGGCCATAGGCGTTAAACTCGCCAAAGCCCAAGTTTGAGCAGGAGAAGATCGCCATGTTGAACTTGGCTGCTTTGCCAACAGGCAAAGTCTTAGTCCGGCCAATCGGGGAGATTGCGCCATCGGGGGCAATGAAGCGGTAAAAATAGCTGGTGGCTGGCATCAAGCCGTCGACAGTGATCTTGACCGTATGATCGCGCCAAGGCCCTGTGACCATCTGCCCGCCGCCTGCGACCTTTGCAAAGTCGCGCGACGTCGACAGCTCAACCTTGACCTTCGAAGGCCCGCCGGTGGGGTTCACATAGCGCGTCCACAGCAGCATCGAGTCCGCTGCTGGCTCGCCGCTCGCGACATTGTGCGTGAAACCTGTGAGGCCAAGCAAGGCTTGAGCCATGGCGGAACCACCGGGCATCATCAGCCCTGCCAAACCATATCCGGCGGTGGTGAACAATTGGCGGCGGTCTATTTTGATCAGCATGCAAGTCTCATCCTATCATCCCGTTACAAGCGTGTGACGATGAGGCCATGCCGTCAATAGATTATGTGAGCATGCCGCTCTTCGGCCCAGGCTTGTTCATCGGGGATGGTCAAAGCATCGAGATCAGCCGGCGCACTTGCGGCCTCGTCGACCCACAGGCGCAGGTCTGGCCCGCCGTTGATCACATCGAT
>DLOX01000056.1:0-7280 GCA_002478575.1 Sphingomonadales bacterium UBA7473
AAAGGCATCGCGGCCATTAAATTCAGACCGTACGAAGTTCAAACCGCGAATAACAACGCCAGAGCCTTCGACTGAAAAGTGATCAGGGTCATTCGAACCCGCAAAACGGTTGATCGCAACACCGGGAACGCGCTGAAGCGCTTCCGTCACCGAACGATCAGGGAGCGCGCCAATATCTTCCGAAGTAATTGCGTCGACAACCGTGTCAGAATCTTTCTTGATCTTCTGGGCGTTGGCGAGGCTTTCACGAATGCCAGTGACGATGATTTCGTCGCCTGATTCGGGCTCAGCTGCATCTTGGGCGTATGCGGCGTTTGAAGCCAACAAAAGCCCCACCGCAAGAAGTGACACGCCAGCCTTAAACGGCGAAAATGCTCGCTCTTCGCGACAATCGTCCGGACTCGGATTATAAACATATAGGTTTGGCTTTTTCACGGCTTCATCACTCCCCTCAACTGTTAGCGCTATCATTTCTGATGCCTAATTCCCAATGCTCTATAACAAGCTCAAAGTGGTAGCGCTATCATTTTTTCTCGTGCTTGGCCTCAAAAGTGATGCTATCGTGACAAACTAGCGTTGGCTGTCGCTGAAGCAGACGGCGAAGCGGCTGCAGGAGGGGTATTCAACATGAGTGCAAGATTGTCACATGTCTTCGTCTGACAATTCCATTCGCGACATTGTGATCGTTGGCGGTGGAACTGCTGGCTGGATGGCGGCCGCCGCTTTCAGCCGTTTTCTCGACAATGGTCGTCGGACCATCACCGTTATCGAGTCAGACGAGATCGGCACCGTTGGGGTCGGCGAGGCCACAATCCCCGCAATCCTCAACTTTAACCGCATGCTTGATATTTCAGAGAATGACTTTCTCCGTGAAACCCAAGGCACGTTCAAACTCGGTATTGAGTTTGTAAATTGGGGGCAGATTGGGGATCGTTACTTCCATCCCTTCGGCCATTATGGCCAAGATCTTCACGGCATCAATTTCCATCAGCTCTATCTGCGCGAACATGCTTTGGGGGATCGCCGATCCATCTCAGAATATTGCATGTCCGCCATGGCTGCCCAATATGGCAAGTTCGGGCGAGCAAGTGCTGGCGCCCGCTCACCCATCTCCGAGCTTGCCTACGCCTTCCATTTCGATGCTTCGCTTTATGCTCGATATCTGAGGCACTATTCAGAACGGGCCAAGGTTGTTCGACAAGAAGGCAAGATCGTCGAGGTGCACCGGCGTGAAAGCGACGGTTTCGTGGAGGCGGTCACCTTGGCCGATGGAACTCGCATTTCTGGTGAGCTCTTCATCGATTGCTCCGGCTTTCGCGGCCTGTTGATAAGCGAAGCGCTTGGTGTGGGCTATGAGGACTGGAGCCATTGGTTGCCGGTTGACCGCGCCATTGCTGTGCCGACCGCCAATATCGGCCCGCCTGACCCGTTCACGCGCTCCACGGCACGCGAAGCAGGTTGGCAATGGCGCATTCCGCTTCAACACCGCACCGGCAATGGCCATGTTTACTGTAGCAATTATATTCATGACGACGATGCCGAAGCGACGCTGATGAACAATCTCGAAGGCAAAGCCTTGGCCGCGCCGCGTCGCCTCCGCTTCAAGACCGGATATCGTAACCTTAGCTGGAGCCACAATGTCGTGTCGCTTGGCCTTGCTGGCGGGTTCCTAGAGCCGTTAGAATCGACCAGCATTCACTTGATACAGAATGGCATTTCTCGGCTGTTCGCCTTGTTCCCCGACAAGAGTTTCAATCCTCTCGAAAGGGATGAGTATAATCGCGGGATGCGGGAAGCCTATGAGGATATTCGCGATTTCATCATTCTGCACTACAAAGCGACGCAACGCGATGACACGCCCTTTTGGCGCTACGTGCGGGACATGGAAATCCCGGTGTCGCTTGAACGCAAGATGCAATTGTTCAAGACGCGCGGTCGTGTGTTCAGGGAGAATGTTGAACTTTTCTCCATGCCCAGTTGGGTTGCGGTGATGCTCGGGCAGAATGTTTGGCCCGATCGGTGGGATACGCTCGCGGATGCGTTGGATGAAGGCCGTGTTCGCCAAGCCATGGCGCAGATGCGGCAAGGCTATGCTGCGACCGCTGACGCCCTCCCATCGCACGAGGAGTTTCTGCGTCAGTCCGGAGCTTGGGCCGCGACCGATGAAAGGATCATCCGATGACGGATCCGCGCGCGATCCGCAAAATGGTAATAGTCGGCGGCGGAACAGCGGGCTGGATGACGGCCGCTGCTTTTTCACGCGTGTTTGGCGCGTTGCCCGGCTTGCAGATCGAATTGGTAGAGTCTGATGCCATCGGCACAGTAGGCGTTGGCGAGGCCACCATCCCCGACATTTGCCTGTTCAACGCGATGCTTGGCATCGACGAGAATGAGTTCGTGCGCGAAACGGGCGCTACTTACAAACTTGGTATCGAGTTCGTCGACTGGGCACGGATTGGGCACAGCTATGTCCATCCTTTTGGCTATTACGGCCTCGACATGTTGGGCATTGAATTCCATCATTTTTGGCTGAAAGGCCAATCGCTCGGCGACACGAGCAAACTCGACGACTATTCGATGGCCGTCGCTGCGGGCAAAGCAGGGCGCTTCATGCGGCCTCAGGCTGATCAGCGCAATTCGCCGCTGTCGAAGTTCAGCTATGCCTTTCAATTTGATGCTGGCCGCTACGCCCGGTTCTTGCGCGGCAAGGCAGAGGAAGCAGGCGTTGTCCGCACTGAAGGCCGGATCACCAATGTCGAGCAGGATCCCGAAAGCGGCTTTGTTGAAGCGGTTGTGCTCGACAATGGCAAGCGCGTCACCGGGGATTTGTTCATTGACTGCTCGGGCTTTCGCGCACTCCTGATTGGTGAGACTTTGGGCATTGGCTTCGAAGACTGGACGCCGTGGCTGCCCTGTGACCGCGCCGTCGCTATTCCTTGCGCATATCCCGAAGGCCATAGCGGAGCAGACAGCGAGCCGATGACCCGCAGCACTGCGCGGCCCGCGGGATGGCAATGGCGGATCCCGCTGCAGCATCGGATCGGGAACGGGCATGTCTATTCCAGCGCCCATATGTCGACCGACGAAGCAACGGCTCTGCTTCTCGCCAATCTTGATGGAGAGCCTTTGGCTGATCCCAATCATATCCGCTTCACCGCTGGTTATCGCCACAAGGCGTGGGAAAAGAATGTGGTCGCGCTTGGCCTTGCCGGCGGGTTTCTTGAGCCGCTTGAATCGACTGCGATCCATCTGGTTCAGGCCGGGATAGCGCGGCTGATGTCGCTATTTCCAACCCGCGATTTCAAGCCACAAGAAACTGAGCGGTTCAACAAGGAGTCGATCGACGCCTATTTGGAAATCCGCGATTTCCTCGTTCTGCATTATAAAGCGACCGAGCGTGATGACAGTCCGTTTTGGAACTATTGCCGGAGGTTGGAGCCGCCTGCGGGGCTTGCGGACAAGCTCGCCATGTTCCGCTCTTCCGGTCGCGTCTTCCGTGAGAATAATGAGCTTTTCACTGAAACAAGTTGGCTGTCCGTGATGGTCGGCCAAGGCATTAAGCATGGCGGATATCACCCAGCCGCTGATTTACTGTCGGACGAAGAAGCCCTCACACGATTGTCGCACATTCGTGGCGTTGTCCTGCAGACGGCGCTCGCTATGCCGACACAGTCGGAGTTCCTGGCGCAACAGGGAAGCACAATGATTTTGCCCGCGCCCCTTCGTCAAAGCGCTCGCGCATGACGCTCGCCCCAGAGCCCGCCGCAATTGCCGAATGCGCTGTCGTCGATGTTCAGACCTTTCATGATCAGATTCGCGCAGCCAATAAGCCCGTCGTGATGCGAGGCCTGGTGTCTGAATGGCCTAGCGTGGCAGCCGGGCGAGACGGCGACCGCGCAATGATCGACTATCTGAAAAAGTGCGGCACCGCTAAGCCGGTCGCTGCTATTGCAGCACCGCCTTCCGAAAAAGGTCGTTTCTTCTACACTCCAGATTTGGCGGCCTTCAACTTCATCAAAGCGCAAGGCCATCTTGCCCAGTTTCTCGACGATCTCATGATCGCCAATGAATTGGCCGAAACGCCTGCGATGGCCGTGCAGTCCGAAGCCCTTCCAACGCTTTCTCCTGTATTTGCAGCGCAGAACCGGCTTGATCTGCTTCCCGACGTGGAGGCACGTATCTGGATCGGAAACCGCGTGCGTGTTGGCACGCATTTTGATTTGACGGAGAATGTCGCTTGTGTCGTTGCAGGCCGCCGACGCTTCACTTTGTTCCCGCCGGAGCAAGTCGCGAACCTCTATCTTGGCCCGCTAGAACGCACGCCGGCTGGCACGCCGACGAGCCTTGTCGATTTGCAAGCGCCTGATCTCGAGAAATATCCGCGTTTCCCACTCGCTTGGGCGGAAGCGCAAACGGCGACCCTTGAACCGGGTGACGCGCTCTATATCCCCTATGGCTGGTGGCATGCGGTCGACAGCCTTGAGCCGCTCAACATTTTGGTCAACTATTGGTGGAATAATCCTCACGAAGGATTGGCGGCGCCCTATGACGCGCTGCTCCATATGATCGCCGCGTTTCGTAACTTGCAGCCGCATCAACGCGCGGTTTGGCGCAGCCTCGGCGAATATTACGCCTTTTCTGACAACCATCCCGGCGACCATTTGCCCGAAAGCGCGAAGGGTATGCTTGGCCCCTATTCACCGCAGTTGATGGGACAGATGATGTCTTATCTCAAAGCGTCGATGCGCTAAGCGCCGTTTGCATCCATTCGCCATAAGGCGGCGCTTCGGCCAAAGCGGCTTGTATGGCATATTCAGCTTGTTGGAGCATCGCCCGCGCCTGAGCTTCAGGCTGAGCCAGCGCATGCGCTGATGGAGAGGATTGCACGCCCAGCGCTCGCAACAGGCCAATCCACTCCCCGGGCAGCATCGGCGCTTCTTCCATGAAGGGCAGCCGTGCATGGCGATGATATTGGTCAGCCAGCCGAACAAGATCAGGCATTTGCTTCAACTGCTTGACGTGCTTTGCAAAAGGCGTGTCGGACTGTCCGGCCGTAAGATGATGGCTTGCCAGCCAAGTCAGCGTTGCGTCGGCCATCAGAGCAGCACGGCGATTATATTCTTCGCGTTCCAGCGGATCGATGACGCGGCTCGGCAAAAGCTCAAGGAGCATGGAGAGTTGCCGATGTGCCATATCCAGATTGGCTCCGCCCAATGGCTCAAAGCTGGCCGCCGCATCACCAAGCGCAATGACATTACCGACAAAGGGCTTCGCCAAGGCCCCTGGCCGAATGACGGCGTTGACTGCAGAGGTCGCGCCGCCCCGGATCAAAATTTGCTCGGCTTCAGCCGTTCCCAAAACAGAAGGGAATGCAAGCGTTCGGTGGATGCCGTCTCGGCCATGGACGTCTGACATCCATCCATGTGGCGTGAGGCTGAGAAGGTCGTCCAGCGCCAAGATGGACTTGCCCGGATTGGCGACAAACATTTGATCACAAGGCAAATGGTCCGCCCAGCTATCAAACGCGACACCCTCCATCTGACCAATCAGCCAACGATCCGGCCCACTGCAATCAATGAACAGATCGGCTTGCATGCGGCCAGCCTCTTCATCCAAGATCAGCGTCGATATGTCGCCCGTTTCGTGCCTCTCAATGCCGATAGGTATTTGAGGCACATAGTGGACGCCCAAGGCCATCGCTCGTTCGATCAGCAGATCGCGATAGCCCTCAACATTCCAGCGCAGGGCATAATCGACCCCTGCCAATGGAGAGTCAGGATCACCATCTGCGGGGCGGAAACGATCCATTGCCGCAAGGGCGATGGCCGGGCTTACAACGAGGGTGTCAGAGCCGGACTTGCGGACACCGTCAAACTTGCCCGTAAAGGCATTGCCAAGCGTTTGCGCGCCATTGCCATAGTCGCAAACGTTATCCTGTTCTGAATCTGACCAACCACGATAGCGCGTGACAAGGCGATGGCTGGCCCCGGCTTTGCGCACCAAGTCCATCTCATCGATGCCCAAACGGTCGTGTAGCCGGTTGGTAAAGGGCAGCGCCGTTCCGATAGTGTCAGCAAAGGCTGCTGGATTGGGCGGCGATGCTACGACGGTGATTGTTGTCCTTGGCAACGCTTGGCGCAACGCAATGGCCACCAGAACGCCGAGTTGGCCTGGACCGACAATGGCTATAGCTTGTGGCAGATCGCGTGGTCGAGCCATGGGCATCAAAGCGCCGCCGCGATGCGTTCACCGCGCGCGTAAAGATAGGCGCGGTGATCCGGCATAGCGGCCACTTCCGAATCAATCGCGCCCTTCAAACTCGCGAGGGCACGCGCGACGCCGGTTGGATCGGGAAGTGCAACACGGGGATCAATGCCATCGGGCACGATATTCTGGCCAAGATAAACCGCGATCCAACTGGCATCATAGAATAAGCCTTCGGAATATTTCCGAACCCGCCCCGTCCGCTTCCAAAGCTCCATCTTTTCGGCAAGCGTGTCGGGCACCGTCATCGTTCGCACATGATCCCAAAAGGGGGAATCGTCGCGGGTCGTTGCGTGATAATGGAGGATCAGGAAATCTCGAATGCGGTCATATTCCATATCAACAAGCGTGTTAAACTCATCACGATCAGCATCGCGGATGACACCGTCGCTTGGGAAAAGCTCGATCAAATAGGTGATCGCCATTTGCGCCAGATAGATGCTTGTGGATTCCAACGGCTCAAGGAAGCCGCTGGCGAGTCCGACTCCAATCACATTTTTCACAAAGCTATTCTTGCGACGGCCTGAGCGGAATTTCAGGAGGCGAGGATCGGCAAGTGGTTTGCCTTCGACTGCGCCAAGGATCGCGTCGGCCGCTGCATCGTCACCGATAAAGCTGCTCGAATATACATAACCATTGCCGACGCGGTGCTGCAACGGGATGCGCCAGCGCCACCCGGCGGGCATGGCGGTTGCGCGCGTATAGGGCTCGATCGTTTCGTTTTCGGCTTCACATGGCAAAGCGACTGCACGGTCGACGGGCAGCCAGTGCGACCAATCTTCCCACTCGGCACCCACCGCTTCGCCCAGCAACAGACTGCGAAAGCCTGAGCAATCGACAAACAAGTCACCATCAATGCGGCGCCCATCGTGGAGGATCAGCGTCTTAACATCGCCGCTTTCGCCATCACATTCCACATTGACGACACGCGCTTCGATCCGCTCGACGCCCTTGGTCAGTGCGAATTTGCGCATGTAAGGGCCAAAGAGCGTTGCATCGAACTGATAGGCATAGCC
>DLOX01000056.1:7358-7494 GCA_002478575.1 Sphingomonadales bacterium UBA7473
AACTGATAGGCATAGCCATAGGTAGAAGCGAGCGAACGATCCTGCGCCGGTGGGCGAAACCGATTTCCCAAAGCGGCAGCGACGCCCAGCGAATAATCACCAATTGGGCCAACCATGCCGTTCTGGCGCGCGGCGA
>DLOX01000056.1:7589-7710 GCA_002478575.1 Sphingomonadales bacterium UBA7473
CGTTCTGGCGCGCGGCGAGCCAATAGTGATGGAAGGATATGCCGGCTCGTTCTTCCCCAAAACCACCAAAGGGGTGAATATAGCTATCGCCAATCTTTCCGAAATCGCGGAAATCGATGCC
>DLOX01000038.1:0-3888 GCA_002478575.1 Sphingomonadales bacterium UBA7473
GTCACATAGGCGTAAATGCCTTGGCCTTTGATATCATGAGGGAAGCCGACCACCGCGGCCTCGGCGACTTGGGGGTAAAGCACCAGCGCGGACTCGACCTCGGCTGTGCCCATCCGGTGGCCCGAGACATTGATGACATCATCGACGCGGCCCGTGATCCAATAATAGCCATCTTCATCGCGGCGGCATCCGTCTCCGGTGAAATATTTGCCGGGGTAAGTGGTGAAGTAAGTATCGAAAAAGCGCTGATGGTCGCCCCAAACGGTGCGCATTTGCCCCGGCCAACTCCGCGTGATGCAGAGGTTTCCACTGGCGGCGCCCGTCAGCACTTGCCCCTCAGCATCGACCAGTTGCGGATCGACGCCGGGCATCGGCTTGGTCGCGCTTCCGGGTTTCAGGTCGGTCGCGCCAGGCATTGGTGCAATCATGGCGGCGCCGGTCTCCGTCTGCCACCAAGTATCGATGATCGGGCAGCGGCCTTCGCCAACGACGCTATGATACCAGCGCCAGGCCTCGGGATTGATCGGTTCGCCCACTGTACCCAGTAATTTGAGAGACTTACGGGAGGTTTTGGATACCCAATCGTCGCCTTCGCGCATCAAAGCGCGCAAGGCCGTGGGGGCCGTAAACACAGTATGCACTTGGTGACGATCACAGACTTCCCAGATCCGCGAAGGCGTTGGCCAATTGGGCACGCCTTCATACATCAGCGTCGTCGCGCCATTCGCAAGGGGGCCGTAGAGGATATAGCTATGCCCCGTACCCCAGCCAATATCAGCGGCGCACCACCAGATGTTGCCGGGACGATAGTCAAAGCATAGCTCATGCGTCAGGCTCGCCCAAAGCAGATAACCGCCGGTGGTGTGGAGCACGCCCTTGGGCTTTCCTGTGCTGCCTGACGTGTAGAGGATGAACAAAGGATCTTCCGCGCCCATCACCTCGGGCGGGCAGTTGGTCTCCACGGTTGCCGCAACCTCATGATACCAGACGTCACGATCATCGCGCATGTTGATGGGCGCGCCTGTTGCTTTGACCACGATCACCTTCTTCAGCGAGGGACATAAATCCGCCGCCAGATCGACATTGGCTTTGAGTGCAACAGCTTTGCCGCCGCGACGGCCTTCGTCGGCCGTGATCACATGGCTGCTGTCGCAATCTTGGATACGCCCAGCAATGCTATCTGGCGAGAAGCCGCCGAAAATGACGCTATGGATTGCACCGATGCGGGCACAAGCAAGGATCGCGAAAGCCGCTTCCGGGATCATTGGCATGTAGATGGTCACGCGGTCGCCCTTGGCCACACCCTCTGCCTTCAAGACGTTGGCGAAGCGGCAGACTTCGGCATGAAGCTGACGATAGGTGAAGGTGCGCGGCGCTTCGCTGGGTTCATCGGGCTCCCAGATCAAAGCCTTGGTGTCGCCCCGTTCGGCCAAATGGCGATCTAGGCAGTTTGCGCTGGCGTTGAGCTTGCCATCGGAAAACCAGTTGATGTGGAAGGTCGTGGCATCGAAGGACCAGTCCCCGGCAATCTCAGGGCGCTTGATCCATGTCAGACGGCGGGCTTGCTCGAGCCAGAAACTGCCGGGATCAGCGAGCGAACGGCCATAGATTTCCGCATATTTCTTCGCATTGACGCGGGCTTTTTTCGCCCATTCTGCGGGTACCGGAAACAGATCTTGCTCAGCCATTACGCACTCCCTTTATGGCTTCCCTATTGGGAAAAGTGGAAGGCGGCGCAAGCCCCCATGGCGTCACCCGATGCGATAAGGCACCACGCCGCGCCGGTCTGGGTCAACCTTGATGTCCCGGTCGCTTGGAGGAAAGGCGCGCTGATCGCAATCGGGTCTAGGGCAGAGGCGGCAGGAGACGCCAATGGGAGTGGCGGCCGTTTGGGCGAGGCCATCGGCGTAGATAAACTCTCGCGCATGCTCAATCTCGCAGCCCAAGGCGACGGCATAGCGTCTCGGTTGGCGGGCATAGCTGCCAGATGGTTTGACGAGGCCTTTCGCCATCGAGACATAGCGCACCCCATCGGGCGTCTCAGCAAGCTGGACCAAGATACGGTCAGGGATCGCCACGGCCTCATGCACAATCCAAAGCGGGCAGGCCCCGCCAAAGCGCGCGAACTGAAGTCGCGTGGCGCTATGACGCTTAGTGATATTACCCGCCATATCGACGCGGCAAAAAAAGAAAGGCACGCCGCGCGCCGCTGGGCGCTGAAGCGTCGAAAGCCGGTGGCAGGCTTGCTCAAAGCTCACCCCAAAGCGCTGGCGCAGCCGATCAATATCGTGGCGAACCGCGCGAGCCTCATCCCGGAACCGCGCATAGGGCATGAGCAAAGCCCCAGCGGCATAGTTGGCGAGGCCAATCGAGAGCAGCTGCCGCGATGCTGGCGTCCTTAGCTTTGCGGTTTCCACAACCTGTGAAATCTCATCTCGCAACGCCAAGGCCGCCAATTGATGCGCCAGTTGGAAACGCTGGCTTTCGGTGGGCTGGCTTTGATCGATTACTAGATGGCCCATTGTGGGGTCATAGTCGCGCAGTCCGGAGTTTCCGGCATATATCAGCGATACCGACAGCGCATTGCGGAGGTAAAGCTCCAGCCCCTCAATAGCGGGCGTTGGCGCACTTCCGGCAAGGGTCAGCGCGAGCTTCTCAGCAGCGCGGTCCAGCACATCTACATAATTGCCAGCGTTGTGAAACCAATCCCGAACCTCCTCCCAAGGCAAGCGAGCGCCACCGGCATTGTCAGCGCTGAGCGCCTCATCGACGATTTGGAGGCGCTGTCCGGCATGAAGATAAGCCTGATGGAGCGCAATGAACTGATCAGACAGGGCAGGTTGTTGTTCCGCGATCCGGGCCAGTTGCTCCGTGGACAGAGGGTTGGCGAACAGCGGATCGGCCGAGGCTTCGCGGAGCGCGGCCAAGCGGCGCGTGGTCGCATCTTCCTCAACTTCTTCCCAATCGAGCGGGAATTGGCGAGCGAGGGATTCTAAAAGGGCAGGGGTCAGCGGGCGATCATCATGTTCGATCTGGGAGAGATAGGAAACGGAAATCCCAAGGCGGTCTGCCATTTCCGATTGGCGCAGATCATGCGCAGCTCGGATCGCTTTTAGTTTTTCACCAGCAAAGATACGCCGCTTGGTCACAAGCTCTCCTTTGTGTCTTCGTGTCTTCGTGCGAGCTCAAATTGGACTCGCACGAAGGCACAAAGGCAGCAAGTTTTTAGGGAAGATTTGAGGTTTTGCAAACCACCACTTCGCAACTTTGCAAATTCACATTGGACATTGATCCTACACTCCACCATCAGCGGCCTTCAATTTCCATAAGAGGTGCTATGTCCGCCAATATCGCAGAACTTGAACGCCGCCGCGAAGCATCCAAGATGGGGGGCGGGCAAAAGCGGATCGACGCGCAGCATGCCAAGGGGCGGCTTACGGCCCGCGAACGTCTCGATATCTTGCTCGATGAAGGCTCGTTTGAAGAACTGGATGCCTATGTTGAGCATAATTGCGTTGATTTCGGCATGGAAAGCCAGAAAATCCCCGGCGACGGCGTGGTTACAGGCAGCGGCACAATCAACGGCCGCTTAGTCTATGTGTTCAGCCAGGATTTCACGGTGTTCGGCGGATCCTTGTCCGAAGCGCATGCGATGAAGATCTGCAAGGTGATGGACAATGCCATGAAGGTTGGCGCGCCTGTAATTGGATTGAACGATAGCGGCGGCGCGCGCATTCAAGAGGGCGTGGCCTCGCTTGGCGGCTATGCCGAAGTGTTTCAGCGCAATGTGCTGGCCTCTGGCGTCGTGCCGCAGATTAGTTTGATCATGGGGCCTTGCGCTGGCGGGGCTGTCTATTCGCCTGCGATGACGGACTTCATCTTCATGGT
>DLOX01000038.1:3933-7707 GCA_002478575.1 Sphingomonadales bacterium UBA7473
TTCATCTTCATGGTGAAGGACTCATCTTACATGTTCGTCACGGGCCCCGATGTGGTCAAAACTGTGACCAATGAAGTGGTGACGCAGGAAGAGCTGGGCGGGGCCGTTTCTCACACCACAAAGTCCGGCGTGGCCGATAATGCCTTTGAGAATGACATTGAGGCCTTGCTCGCGGTCCGCGATTTCTTTGACTATCTGCCTGAAAATAACCGCACCGGCGTGCCTGAGCGGCCGACGAGCGACGCTTGGGACAGGCAAGAGCATAGCCTCGATACGATCATCCCGCCGAGCGCCAATCAGCCTTATGATATGCATGAAGTCATCCGGAAAACGGTTGATGAGGGCGAGTTTTTTGAGGTGCAGCCGACCCATGCTGGCAATATTCTGATCGGCTTTGGCCGGATAGAGGGGCGTACGGTTGGGATCGTCGCCAATCAGCCGATGGTGCTGGCGGGCGTGCTCGATATCAAATCCAGCATCAAAGCCGCGCGCTTTGTGCGCTTCTGCGATGCCTTTGAAATTCCGATTGTGACGTTCGTCGATGTTCCCGGCTTTTTGCCCGGCACCGCGCAGGAATATGGTGGCATCATCAAGCATGGCGCAAAACTGCTCTTTGCCTATGCCGAGGCGACGGTGCCCAAAATCACCGTCATCACCCGCAAAGCCTATGGCGGCGCTTATGACGTTATGGCGTCAAAGCATCTGCGCGGCGACCTGAACTATGCCTGGCCTACTGCCGAAATCGCGGTGATGGGCGCGAAGGGTGCTGTGGAGATCATCTTCCGGTCTGACATTGGCGATCCAGAAAAGATTGCGGAGCGCACCAAGGAATATGAAGACCGCTTCGCCAATCCGTTCGTGGCGGCCAGCAAGGGCTTCATCGATGAAGTCATCTATCCGCATTCCACGCGGAGGCGGATTGCGTTGGGATTGCGGAAGCTGCGGAACAAGGCGTTGGAAAACCCGTGGAAGAAGCATGACAACATTCCGCTGTGAAGCAAGACTGAACAAAATGAATATCCCAAAGATATCAGAGATTCTGATACTCTTGAGTGTCTGTCTTCCGCTTGAAGCTTCCGGTCAGCTGGCTGCTGAAATGCCGGCTGGACAGGGAGCCTTTGACGATTTGGTACCTGCCAGAATATCCTCTGAAAGTGGAACTGTCTGGACTTATACGCCGAAGGATGTTGTTAGAATTTCAGATAGTGTTCGTCGAATTTGGATAAATGCAGATCATAAAAATGATCGGACCGTCAAGCATCGCTCGACAAAATACCTTTTTCAGATCGACTGTTCGCAAGGAAAGAGCAAGACGTTAGTGGACGTGAAGTACACGTCAAAAGGGCAAGTTGTTTCTGAATTAAACAGGGACGAAAGGGTAGTCGCTTTTGCATTTATTGTTCCAAATACGATGATGGCGGCGCTTCAAAAAAGAATTTGTCTCCAAGGATGAAACTGAAGGGTCTCCAAAACCTTATTCACACGTGGCCACTCCCCCCAAACAAGGAACCCCAATCATGAGCAATTACGAAGCAACTGTCGAATGGCACATCCAAGAGGGTGAGTCCTTTGAAACCCGCAAATATAGCCGGGCGCATCGCTGGAAATTTGATGGGGGTGCGGATGTGCCTGCCTCGGCCTCTCCCGCGGTTGTGGGCACTGTCTATTCGGATGCGGCGGGGGTTGATCCGGAAGAAGGCTTGGTCGCCGCGCTCGCCAGCTGCCATATGCTTTTCTTCCTGGATCTGGCCTCGCGTTCAGGGATCAACGTTACATCCTATGTCGATCATGCGGTTGGCGTGGTTGGGAAGCGCGACGATGGCAAAGTCGCGATGACCAGCGCCACGATGCGACCCAAAATCACGTTCGCTGGCCCGGCAGACCCGGCAACGGTGACAGCGCTCCATCACAAAGCGCATGATCTTTGCTACATCGCCAATTCCGTGAACTTCCCCGTGACGGTGGAGCCCGCGGCGTGAAGCTCGGTCGTCTCAACCATATCGGCGTCGCAACGCCTTCTATTGCGGAGAGCGTCGTCTTTTACCGCGATGTGATGGGCGCGACGAAGATCCATGATCCGTTTGATCTGCCGGAGCAGGGCGTGAAGGTTTGCTTCGTTGATACGCCGGGTGCCGATGGTGCGCTCAACGGCACGCAAATTGAGCTGATTGAGCCGCTGCCCGGCAATGCCTCCATCGCGTCTTTTCTTGAGAAGAACCCCGCCGGTGGCCAGCATCATGTTTGTTATGAAGTGCCTGATATCCATGCCGCCAAGGCCGAGTTTGAGGCTATGGGCAAGCGCGTGCTGGGGGAGCCGCGCATTGGGGCGCATGGCACCCTTATCTTTTTCGTGCATCCCAAGGATATGGGCGGGGTGCTAACCGAAATTATGGAAACGCCGAAAGGGGCTCATTAGGAATGACATACGAAACCATCACGCTCGATATCGCTGATAGCATCGCGACGATCACCATGAACCGGCCAGAGCGGCTGAATGCCATGGGCCCGCAAATGGCCGATGAAATCGCAGATGCGCTGGACAATCTGGGCGGCGCTCGGGCCTTGATCATCACGGGCGCAGGCCGGGCTTTTTGTTCAGGTGCTGACCTTCAAGCCCGCGGCGGTGCAGCGGCTTTGGGCGCAAGCGGTCCCTATGGCGCGCTGACCCGAAGCTATAACCCGACGATGATGAAGCTTGCCAAGATCAACATCCCGACAATCACAGCCGTGAATGGCCCAGCGGCGGGCGTCGGCTGCTCTTTGGGGCTTTGCTCAGATTTCGCCATTGCGGGCAAGTCAGCCTATTTCCTTCAAGCATTTGTGAACATCGGCTTGGTTCCCGATGGCGGTGCAAGCTGGATGCTGCCGCGCCTCATCGGCAAGGCCCGCGCCACGCAGATGATGATGCTAGGCGAGAAAATCGGCGGTGATCAAGCGGCGGATTGGGGCCTGATCTACAAATGCGTGGAGGATGCGGACTTGATGACAGAGGCCAAGGCCCTTGCCACGCGTCTCGCCAATGGGCCGACCTTGGCGCTGGGCATCATGCGCCAGAATATCCAAACCGCGCTCGAAATGGACTATTCTTCCGCGCTTCTTCGCGAGGCTGAAGGGCAGAAGATCGCCGGGGCCAGTGCCGATGCGATGGAGGGGGGATTGTCCTTCCTACAGAAGCGGAAGGCTGTGTTTACGGGGAAGTGACGGTCCCAGCAGGCCGTCACCCTGAACTTGTTTCAGGGTCCACGGTGCCGCTTGGATCATTTGTGACGTGTTGAAGTGGATGCTGAAACAAGTTCAGCATGACGCTTGGTGGTTTGGATAGATGATGTCGAATATCGAAAACTGGAAGAAAGCTGCTGATAAAGAGGTCAAAGGCAAAGACCTGACCTGGCACACGCCAGAGGGCTTTGCGATCAAGCCGCTTTACACCGGCGAGGATGTAACCAGCGATCCCGGCATGCCCGGTTTCGCGCCCTTCACGCGTGGGGTGCGGGCGAGCATGTACGCAGGCCGCCCGTGGACGATCCGCCAATATGCGGGGTTTTCAACCGCAGAGGAATCCAACGCTTTCTATCGCCGGAACTTGGCAGCGGGGCAAAAGGGACTGAGCGTCGCCTTCGATCTTGCGACGCACCGTGGGTATGACTCAGACCATCCTCGTGTGGTCGGGGATGTGGGGAAGGCCGGCGTCGCCATCGACAGTGTTGAGGATATGAAAATCCTCTTCGACGGCATCCCGCTCGATCAAATGTCGGTTTCGATGACGATGAACGG
>DLOX01000104.1 GCA_002478575.1 Sphingomonadales bacterium UBA7473
CGCCCGCTGGCCCGCGCCAGGGCGACGATTCCGCTTTTCCCTCCCCAACCCATCCTCGCCGGAAGGCAGGCCGCATCGCCGCAGACACGCGGCTTGCAGCCGAAGGAAGTCCAATCATTTCTCGAATGAATCGGGGTGCTGACAGTCGGGTTTTGAGAAGCTGAATTAGCAATGCGGGCGCAAAACAGCGTTTCTCATCTGACAGCTTACAAAAAAGCGAGCAACCGAATATACTTCCTCGGTGTTTGTAACTGAGCTACCCTTTTCTGAAATTGACCACGACGCCCATCGGCTGGCGTTGATAAGCAATGCTGAAGAAGCTGCGGCATCGCTTCCCCTAGATATTTCCATTCTTCAAAACCTGTTTCGATCAGTTTTCCCTCCGCACCTTATGGCCACGATTGCTTGTTGGGGCATGATGTCGCCCGTTGGCCCTGATGGCACTTCGGGCAAAGGATTACTTCGCGGAATTGAACAGCACCATATCGAATTGCTCCAATCGCTCTTGCTGACCATTGATCGATTGGAGTGGGGAAACGAACCTGCAACACCAATCCAAGTCCAGAACACAATTGATACGCTTGTGGCTGTTGGCAAAGCCTTTTCCGCACAACGGGCACTTCAATTGCTAAACCCCGATGATCCTGAAAAGCGGTTTGCGGTTGGGCTTCAAGAGCAAATTCGCGATCACACGCAGATGGTTCGCAACTGGGGCTACTACGATAACATGATCGACATTGCTCGGTCTTGGCATTCGCCGATTGGTGCTGCGTTGGAGACCCATCACGGCTTTAGTGCCAGCGATCTGATTTCGACCGTAGTAGCTCTTGTTTCGCTGCACCAAGAACGATTGGGCGACTGGTTTGTTCTGCTTAAGGGCATTTTGAAACACTCCACAAAAAAGGAAATCGTTTACGATTACTTTAACCGTTACGAAGGTGTCGAAGGCGATCCGGCTGCCTTTCTCGCTTCGCTCCACAAGCGCACAAGGTTGCGTGACCTTCGAATGATGCTGCAAACTCATGCCACCAACTGGCTTATGACTAAGATGTTGGTCGATCCTTCGCTCATCGCTCAGCGCATCAACCAGCAGGAAACAAAAGTTGTTTCGATTTTTAGGGCACTGAGCTTGGTGCCAGGTAGTCAGAAGTCGGCTGATCCTCAGCACCTTTTTCTCGCTAATCCCGTCTGGCTGCGACCGGGAATTCGCGATGGAAATGAGCACCTCTTTTTTGTCCCGCAATCGCTTCCAGCCTTCCTGCCAACGATTTTGCGGGAACTGTTTGAGGAAGCCAACGCGGTGGACCAGTTGGATCGCCGCAAGGCTGAATATCTCGAAATGGCGATGAGCGAGGTTATCGGGAAGGCGCTGCCGGGGGCAACTCTCCTGCGAACGGCCAAATGGAAATGGTGTGGGAAAGAATTTGAAACTGACTTAATTGCAATTCGAGGCCGCACTCTAGTAATAGCTGAAGCGAAGTCGGGTGCCGTTTCCGCCAGCGCTCTACGAGGCGCGCCCAACGCGCTCAAACAGCACATCAAGAAGTTGATAGTCGATCCTGCCGAGCAGTCGGCTCGTCTTTCTGAAATCGTCAGGTTGGCAGGCACAGGGGACATACAGGCGCAGGCGGTAACGAACGGACTCGGCATTGAACCACATAAGATCGATAGAGTAATCCGTATTTCAGTTACGCTAGATGACCTATCGGTTTTGTCCTCTGCCGAATACGAACTCAAACGCGCGGGTTGGTTCCCGCACGATCTCAAAATGCCTCCAACTCTTAACCTCGCCGAGTTGATCACCTGTGCGGACATTCTGAGTGACCCACAGCATTTCCTCAATTATTTTTTGGCGCGCGAGCGCCTTCAAGGAGCCGCGCAAGTTTTTGGCTACGAGATGGATTATCTCGGGTTGTATCTGGAATGTGGTCTTGATCTGCCAGAATTGATGTCAGGAAACCGTTCTGGAGTTATTGTAGGCATGTCCTCCACCATTGACCGCTACTATCTGTCCCGCGACACTGGTTCGCCGGTTCCAAAACCAAAGCCGACATTTGCCGTTGCGTGGTGATCGATCTGATTACATTCAACCACCACTCCCATCCATCTCAAACGCCCGCTTGCCGCGTCGCCGCCACAGCAAGATAGCCTGTTCGCGTTCATAACCTTGCAGCTTGGCTGCGATGGAGAGGAATGCGCCGAGCAGAACGGCACGGTCATCTTCGATCAATTCAACCAGCCCCGCCTTTTGCACCAGCCCACCGAGTTCGATCAGCTGGCGCGTTCGCTCGCGGCGATTTACGATCCATTCCCGTTTATCGGTGCGGCGCTGCCTGACTTCAACTCGGTGCGTCATTGCCCTTGCTCGTTTGATCGCCGCCAGCGTTTGCCGCAGGTCCGCGATCAACCGTGCGCGATTGCCTTTGAAAGAAGGCCGCCCCGCTCGTCCGCCACGCCTCCCGTTCTTTGACATCCTTGGTTATGACGACGCCCAGCAGCGCGCCGGTCAGCGTTTCAGGATCGAGCGCATCGGCTCCGGTGGCAATGACCAGTTCGCCAAGTTGCAGCACCTTCCGGCTTTTGAGCATCTTGGCCTTATCGCCAAGTGCCTTAAGTTCCGAATCAAAGTCTCTGGGTTTTCGCATGATGATGCTCCAATCTTGCCTGCTGGAGCCAATATAGAGTAAGCAGCATCCCAAGGCTGCAAGGTTGCCGGAACGTCTTGGAACGGCCCGGTCCCGACAAGGATTTATTCTTGGAAGGGCGCGCTTATACGTCGTGCCGACGTCGCGTGAGTGGCGTAGATGAATTGCCGTTATGGCAATCTATCACTTCACAGCCAAAGTCATCAGTCGCGCAAACGGATCGAGCGCGGTTGGCTCCGCTGCCTATCGTTCGGCCTCTCGGCTGCACGATCAGCGGCTGGACCGCAATCACGACTTCACCAACAAGTCCGGCGTCGTGCATTCCGAAGTGATGTTGGCCGACGGTGCGCCCGAACGATTGGGCGACCGTTCGACACTCTGGAATGAAGTTGAAGCCACCGAGCTGCGAAAGGACGCGCAGCTTGCCCGCGAAGTCGAGTTTGCGATTCCGCGCGAGTTAAACCAGCAGCAAGGCATCGAGCTGGCGCGTGATTTTGTGCAGGCCGAGTTTGTTGATCGCGGCATGATCGCCGATCTCAATATCCATTGGGACATCGGCGCGGATGGGCTGGCGAAGCCTCACGCCCATGTCATGCTGACCATGCGCGAAGTCAGTGGAGATGGCTTTGGCAAAAAGGTCCGCGCGTGGAACGAGACCGAGCAGCTTGAGCAGTGGCGTGAACGCTGGGCCGAGCATGTCAACGAACGGCTGGCCGAACTCGATATTGACGCGACCATCGACCACCGCAGTTTCAAAGAACAGGGCATCGACCTAGCCCCGCAAAACAAGATCGGCCCCGCCGCCTTGCGTATGGCGCAAGAGGGTCTTGAGCGCGAACGGGTCGATGACCATGCCGCAATCGCGCGCCGCAATGGCGAGCGTATCATCGAGAATCCCAACGTCGCGCTGGATGCGATCACTCGGCAGCAAGCCACCTTCACCAAGCGCGACCTGGCCATGTTCGTGCATCGTCATTCGGAGGGCAAAGAGCAGTTCGACTTGGCGATGGGGACGGTGCAGTCTTCGCCCGACCTCGTTGCACTTGGTCAAGACGGACGCGGAAACGACCGCTTCACCTCGCGCGATATGATCGAGGTCGAAATGCGGCTTGAGCGCGCTTCGCAGGCGATCGCAGAGCGAGAGCGGCATCGCGTCGGCGAGCGCGACAAAGAGCGCGCTTTGGGATCGGCGGAGGTGCGTGGACTTACCTTGTCCGGCGAGCAGCGCGCGGCTTTCGATCATGCCACCGACGGCAAAGACCTGGGTGTCGTGATTGGCTACGCCGGAACCGGCAAGTCTGCGATGCTGGGCGTTGCCCGCGAGGCTTGGGAAGCGGCAGGCTATGAGGTTCGCGGCGCGGCGCTGTCAGGCATCGCTGCCGAAAATCTTGAAGCAGGATCAGGCATCGCTTCCCGCACCATTGCCAGCCTTGAACATCAATGGGGCCAAGGCCGCGAGCTGCTGACTTCGCGCGATGTGCTGGTGATCGATGAAGCCGGGATGATCGGTTCACGCCAGATGGAGCGGGTGTTGTCCGCTGCCAATGAGTCCGGTGCCAAAGTCGTGTTGGTGGGCGATCCTCAGCAGTTGCAGGCTATCGAAGCGGGTGCTGCGTTTCGTTCGATTGCCGAACGTCATGACGGCGTCGAGATCACCGAGATCAGACGGCAGCAAGTGGATTGGCAGCGCAATGCCACGCGCCATCTGGCGACCGAACGCACAGCCGACGCGCTGCAAGCCTATGCCGAGCATGACATGGTGCATGTGGCCGACACGCGAGACGGCGCGCGCGCGGAACTGGTCAAGGGGTGGGAGCGCGCGCGCCGCGCCTTTCCCGATCAGAGTCAGATCATTCTTACGCACACCAATGACGAAGTGCGCCACTTGAACGACCTCGCGCGCGGCAAACTCCGGGAGGCCGGTGCGCTTGGCGAGGATGTGACGATTAACGCCGGACGCGGGTCGCGCCAGTTCGCAACGGGCGACCGCATCATGTTTCTGCGCAACGACCGCGAGCTTGGCGTCAAGAACGGTAGCCTTGGCGAGATCGAGCGGGTCAGTCCGCAGCGCATCGCGGCGAAGCTCGATGATGGCCGCAGCGTCAGCTTCGACACCAAGAGCTACGCCCATGTCGATCATGGCTATGCCGCAACCATCCACAAAGCGCAGGGCGTCACCGTTGATCGAACGCATGTGCTGGCGACGCCGGGGCTGGACCGCCATGCAAGCTATGTCGCGTTGTCGCGCCACCGCAAAGGCATCTCGCTGCATTACGGCAAGGATGATTTCGCCGATGCAGGCAAATTGGCGCGCAATCTTTCGCGCGAACGCGCCAAGGATATGGCGTCGGATTATGCCCGCGAAGGGATAACTGATCCGGCGCAACGCTTTGCCGAGCGACGTGGCATTACCTTTCGCCAGCGTGTGGCGGAGATCGTGCGCAAGATCGTGCCGGAAAAGGCGCGCAGTATCTTCGCGGGCTTCCGGCCAGCGCCCGAAGCGCAGCAGGACATTGCCGCCGAGCGGAAAGCCAAAACTGGCCCGCTCGACATCGGGCGCGGGGTCGAACGCTATGCCCGTGCAGAACAGGACATCGACCGGATGCGACAGAAGGGTTTGTCCCCCATGCCGCATCAGGAGATCGCGCTTGAAAAGGCCCGCACGGCGCTAAACGAGATAAAGCCCAAAGCAGGGCGTGATCTTGCAACCGCGTTCAGCCGCCAACCCGAACTTATAGCCGAAGCCGCTAGCGGGCGCACCGCCAACGCTGTCCGCGCCATGCAACTTGAGACTGAAATCCGCACTAACCCCGCAATGCGCGCTGACCGCTTTGTTGAGAATTGGCAGCGGTTGCACCGCCAACGCGATCAGGCGTTTCAGTCCGGCAACTACAATCGCGCCGAAGCTGCCACTACTAGCATGGGCGCGATGGCGAAGGGGCTGGAGCGCGACGCGCAGGTCGATTCCTTGCTGCGCAATCGCAGGATCGAGCTTGGCCTTCACACCAGAGGATCGGGCGGCGTCGGGCGCGAACTCACCGAATATCTCGGTCTTGGTCGTGGGCGCGGCATTGGCATCGGCATGTAAAGGAGACGAGCAGTGGACAATGAAGTAGCGACCCCGCGTAAGGACGACCCGGCAACGATGGCCTTTGACGAATTGCGGAGCGAAGTGCTGACGCTTCGCCTTGCCATTCAGCGCCTTGCCGCCGCGCCGAGTGAGATTGAAATCCCCGATTACACCGAGACGCTGGCGGAAATTCGCAAAATAGCGCATTCAACGGCCAAGAGTTTCATGGTCATGCGCGATAGTCCGATGCTGAGCGCAACACCGGATCAGCTCGCCGCCCAGATCAAAGCGGCAAGCGCAGACGCCCGCCGCGCCGAGCAGCAGTCATTGGCGAGTGCTGAGGAGGCCTTCCGGGCCGTCGCCAGTGAAGTTGCGCGATTTGTCGAGTCCGCCCGCACCGCCGACCGCCAGAACAAATGGAACCTCGCCATGCTCGCGCTTGGCTTAGTGCTTGGAGTGATGGCTTCTTGGCTGTTCGGAAGGCTTTGACGGCCAAGACATCCCGTTCGTTCCGTCCCGGCAATCGTTTCAATCACCCTTTCCTGACCGCGCGCGGCCATGCGTCAATGTCCGGCCCGCGCCGGTTCTCTGCGTTCACCCGTGTAGGACATGACGCC
>DLOX01000152.1:0-441 GCA_002478575.1 Sphingomonadales bacterium UBA7473
TTATTTGATTCTGTTCAAGATTTGAAAGGCATGAAAGCCCATGGCGAAGCCCGAATGGGGAACGAAGCGGACTTGTCCAAAATGCGGAAATCGCTTCTTCGATTTGACAAAAGATGAGCCTGTAACCTGCATTTCTTGCGGCTATGCTTGGCATCCAGAACCTGTATTGAAATCAAAGCAGCCTCTTCCGTTTGAAGAAGCTCAGAAGCCTGATGCAGCAGTGCCAGACGCGGATTTGAGCGATGAATTGGCGGATGTGGATGAAGATGGTGAAGTCTCGCCCGATGATGAAGTAGATCTCGGCGGCGATGACGATCTGGGCGTCGACACGGGTGAGACCAACGACGACAATTAAGTCGCACGTCATTTTCTGATTGATCAGGACAAGCGCCTGCCCTAAGGGCGCTGTCCACCTGATATGGGGCCTTAGCTCAGTTGGTA
>DLOX01000152.1:478-2514 GCA_002478575.1 Sphingomonadales bacterium UBA7473
CCACCAGTCACAAAAAAGACTAGTCCGGGGGACTGGTCTTTTTTGTGACTCCCTTCTTGGCTCATCCCCTTCACTTTATTCCTTTGCGGGCAAGCCTCTTGCTCTGCTAGCAGCAGTGCGGGCGGGCATGATAAGCGCTTGAGAGGAATAATATGGACACGACATCAGCCGCTCCAGCGGGAACAGCATCGACCCCTAATGAGCGCTATGCTTGGTTTGTGTTGATCACTTTGATGATCGTCTACGTCCTCAATTTCATCGATCGTCAAATTTTGAGCATCTTGGCCGAGGATGTGAAGCGTGATCTTGGCCTTACCGATGCTGATCTGGGATTTCTCTACGGCACCGCCTTTGGCGTCTTCTATGCGCTATTCGGTATTCCTTTGGGACGATTGGCCGATAGCTGGAACCGGGTGCGGCTGATCACGATTGGCCTTTCGCTCTGGTCAACGATGACGGCGCTGTCGGGTTTTTCGCGCACCGGTGGAGAATTGGCGGCAGCCCGTGTCGGCGTGGGCATTGGCGAAGCAACGGCGAGTCCTTGCGCATATTCGCTCATCTCCGATTATTTTCCGAAAGAGAAGCGCGCGACCGCGCTTGCTGTTTATTCCTCCGGCTTGTTTGTGGGTGGCGGCCTTTCGCTGTTCATCGGGGGTGCCATAGTTCAAAACTGGAATAGCGCGTTCCCTGACGGCGGGCCGATGGGGCTTGTCGGATGGCAAGCGGCCTTCTTGGCCGTTGGTATTCCCGGGCTGTTGGTGGCGATGCTTGTATCGACCATTGAAGAGCCGGTGCGTGGCCAATCAGATGGCATTGTCACACCAGTTGATCCGCACCCCTTCAAAGGCTTTGCCGAAGAGTTGATGACGGTCATTCCGCCCTTCACTTTGCTAGGCGCAGCGCGGCGGGGTGCTTCGGCGCTTGCCATCAATGTTGCCGTGGCGGCTTTGATTGGGCTTGCGGCTTGGCAGCTCATTCGGATCACAGGCGATTTGCCTCAATGGATCGCCATGGGCATTGGCCTCTACGCTGTCTTCAGCTGGGCGACGGCACTTCGGCTTCGGGACAAGCCGGCCTTCGCCCTCATTTGGGGTACGCCCTGCTTCCTAGCGATCGTAGTGGGCTATAGTCTCATTTCCTTTGTCTCTTATGCCTCAAGCTTTTGGGCAGCACCTTATGCCATGCGCGAACTGGGCGCGACGCCGGCTCAAGCCGGTTTGATTCTCGGCGGCATGGGGGCGCTTGGCGGCTTCTTGGGCGTGATCCTGGGTGGTCGCATGGCAGACCATTTGCGCAAGACCAATCCTGCCGGCCGCATCTTGGTGATCCTGTTCGGCCTCATCGCGCCAATTCCTTTTGTGGCCATTGCGTTCACCACGGATAGCTTGACGCTATTCTATGTAATGCAATTCCCAGCGAACGTCTTTTCGGCGGCGGCCCTGGGTGCTGCAGCAGCATCGACCCAGGACTTAGTGCTCCCCCGGATGCGCGGGGCAGCGACTGCGACCTTCTTCCTTGGCACGACGCTCATAGGCTTGGCGCTTGGGCCTTATCTGGCGGGTAAAATCTCAACGGTTACCGGCAGCTTGGCGACGGGCAATCTGGCGTTGTTGGCGACTGCGCCTATCTCCATCATCGCTCTCGTCTACGCTTATCGGGCGTTGCCAAAGATGGAGGAAAGCTTGCTCGCGCGTGCAAAGGACGCGGGCGAAGCGATTTAGCGCCAACTGTCGTCCCGGACTTGATCCGGGACCCATGCCTCACTGATCGCAACGCGTCGGATGATCCGTTTATCTCTCCGTCATCTTTCTTGATGCCTGCCATCGAGGCATGGACTCCGGGTCGAGCCCGGAGTGACGGATGAGGGTTCAACTCAGCAAATAGTCCGACACATAGCCATTGGTTTTGCGTTCATGGCCGAAGGTCGACATAGGCCCATGACCGGGGACGAAGGCTGTCTCTGACCCCAAGGGCCAAAGCCGTTGTGTGATCGAATCGATCAATTGCTGGTGATTGCCGCGCGGGAAATCGGTGCG
>DLOX01000152.1:2616-9868 GCA_002478575.1 Sphingomonadales bacterium UBA7473
ACGACATGGCCGGGCGTGTGGCCGGGGCAGTGAATGACGTCGAGGGTCAGCTTGCCAACCGTCACTGTGTCGCCATGGACGAGCCAACGGTTGGGCTCAAATGTCTCGGCATGCATGCCCCATTTGCGGCCATCATCGCCCAACTGCGCGATCCAGAAGCGATCATCTTCATGCGGGCCTTCAATCGGCACGCCGAGCTCTTGCGCTAAAATCCCGGCCTGCCCGCAATGATCGAGATGGCCGTGGGTGATCAGGATCTTCTCGATGGTCACGCCATGCTGCGCTGCGGCAGCCTTCAGCTGCG
The DNA here is from genome assembly GCA_002478575.1 of Sphingomonadales bacterium UBA7473. Taxonomy (GTDB): domain Bacteria; phylum Pseudomonadota; class Alphaproteobacteria; order Sphingomonadales; family Sphingomonadaceae; genus Aquisediminimonas. The sequence goes on from DLOX01000152.1 coordinate 2,921, forward strand.
GCAGGTCACCACCGGGATCGCTGAAGGCGCCGAGCATAGTTTCGGTGCACCAAATGAGGGTGCAATTCTGCTGGAGCGGCGTGACGGGAACAATGGCGGCGCGAAGGGGTGGGTTGGTCATATTTAACTCTTAACAGCCCTCTCCCCTTGAGGGGAGAGGATAGGGAGGCTTAGCGGTTCACCGCTTAGCCGAACTTGGAGAGGGGTGGAGTCATCCTATCGCCCCTCTCAAGACTTGCTAAGCAGCAAGCTGCTAAGCCAAGTCTTTCTCTCCCCAATGGGGCGAGAATTAAGTTTAACGCACGGTGACGGAAACCGCCCGCCGGTTCCGCGCCCAAGCCTCTTCGTTGGAACCCACAGCATCCGGCCGTTCTTTGCCATAGCTGATGGTGGTGATCCGTTCCGGTGAAATGCCCAAAGAAGCGAGATAGTTTTTCGCGGCATTGGCGCGGCGTTCGCCAAGAGCGAGGTTATAGTCCCGCGTGCCGCGCTCATCGCAATGGCCTTCAACGGTGACGCGGACATTGGGATAGCGTTGCAGCCAGCTGGCTTGGCTTTTCAGCACTTCCATATCTTCTGGATCAACATCGAACTTGTCTGTGTTGAAGAAGATGCGGTCAGATGCTGTGTTCGCGACGAAATCTTCCTGGCTTCCCGGCACTGGCGCATTGGGCCCTGTGCTGACTTGCCCGCCACCTCCGGGCGTGCCCATGGGCTCTGGCGGAATCCGGTCCCGCTTGGTTGCACAGCCAGTGATGGCCAAGGCCGCAACCGTGATGATCAAAAAGCGCTGCATGGTCATGATACTCATCCTTTTCAGCAGTGAGCCTTAGTAAAAGCAAAGTTATGGGAGAATCGGCCCCCAGGCGGGGTCTGATCCATCAACAGGTGTTTGAATGCGCCTTTCATTAACGCCCGTCAAATCCACTTGCCACACAGTCGTTTTGCCAGAGCCTTGGGCCGTGCGGAAAAACTGAATGACGCGGCCATTGGGTGACCAAGTGGGGGCTTCGTCTTGCCAACTGTCTGTTAGGATCCGTTCGCTGCCGCCGCCCGGAGTCATGGTGCCAATGCGGAAATTGCCTGCGATCTTGGTGAAGGCGATCAAGTCCCCACGTGGGCTCCATTCGGGCGTTGCATATCGCCCGCCGCCGCTGCTGATCCGGCTCTGATCGCTGCCATCGGCATTCATAGTGTAAATCTGCTGGCTGCCCGAACGATCGCTTTCGAAGACGATCCGGCTGCCATCAGGCGAAAAGCTGCCGCCAATATCAATGCCGGGCGCGTTGGTGAGGCGGCGGGGGGTGCCGCCTGTAGCAGGCACGGAATAAATGTCGGTATTGCCAGCAACAGCCATGGAATAAAGCACCGTTCGACCATCGGGGGACCAGCGGGGTGAGAAGGTGGGGTTTGCGCTTTCTGTCACCAGCCGTTGTGCACCTGTCTCAACATTCAACACGAAGATGCGCGGGCGCTGGCCAAGATAAGACAGATAAAGGATCGACCGATAGTCCGGCGAAAAACGCGGGGTGAGCGCCATCGCTTGGCCATTGGTCAGGAAGCGGTGATTGGCGCCATCGGAATCCATGATCGCCAAGCGCTTGACGCGGCGGTTCTTCGGGCCAGTCTCCGCGATATAGGCGATGCGGCTATCGAAGAAGGGGCTTTCGCCGGTGAGCTTGGAATAGATGGCATCGGCACATTTATGCGCAGCGCGACGCCAATCGCGCGGGGCCACTGAATAGCCTGCTCGCGTGAGTTCCGATCTCAAGGTGACGTCATAGAGATAGCAGCCAACCGTCAATGTGCCATCGGCATTGCCGCGCACAAAGCCTTGCACCAGCGCTTCCGCGCCTGCACCGGACCAATGGCCATAATCGGGGGCCGTGACCTCCGCGAAAGAAACCGCTTTCAGGCCAGCAGGGCCGCTTGGCTTGAACAGTCCTGCATTGCGGAGGTTTGCCGAGATGACTTCTGAGACAGCCCGGCCCAGCGTGGCTGTGCTTCCCGCAGGGGTTGTGACGTCTGCGGGTGTCGGCATCGCGGGGATCGCAAGGTTCAGATCATTGCGAACATCGACCTCTACTAGCTCCCGATCATCTTGGGGGGGCGTTGCTGGCACGGTTTGTGCCGCCGCGATACCGATTGTCGAAAACACCAATATAAGAGCAAAAAGCTGTTTCATCTTACCTTCAACCTCATCGGTATTCGCTTCCATGCATCATACTGATCCTTGGGAAGCGATGTAAAAGGGGGGGCGCTTTTTGCGGCCCTGATTGCGCAGCTCCGAAGAGGGGCTGCTTGAGCGCTGTTGCTCTCATTTACTTCACTTTGCTTGATAAAGACAACATCTGCAACCGATCCGTCTGCGTTCAATAGCACGTCAATATCAGTCAGTATCAAATTGACGTCCACTCCGCTCGGTGCGCATTTCTGAAATCGGGGACCAATCACACTTCCGAGAAGAAACTTGGCCTGTTGCTTGGTTTGCGCAATGGTTGGTCCCGGCTTTGCCGCAGGCTTGGGGCTAGGCGAGGTTCCGGGCTTCGGAGCAGACCCGCCCAAAATGCCTGTGATATTGCCTGTGGGGGCAACCGGCTTGGCGGGCTTTGGCTGAGGCTTGGCCGGAGTTGGCTTCGGCTTTGGTTGGGGCTTCGCTGGTGTCGGTTTGGGCTGTGGTTTAGGCGCAGGCTTTGGCGCCGGTTTCGGAACAGGCTTTGGTTGAGGCTTAGGAACGGGTTTTGGTTCTGGTCTCGGCAGAGGTTTGGGAGGCGGAGGAGGCACAACTTGCGGCAAAGCCTCCGGCTCAGGCGGCGTTGGCTCTTCAGCTTTTGCCGCGGCTGGGGGCGTAGGTTGCGGGTCAGGCGCAGTTGTTTCCTCGGCCATCTTGGTCACAAGATCGACCTCAATCGGATCATTCTCAATGACGGGCAGTTTGGGCGGCTTGAGCAGGCTCAAGGACAGGGCCGCAAACAGTGCGACATGCCCGATGAGGGCAAGGCCAAGGCCATTGCGCTCCACCCGATCCATTTATTCGGCCTCTTCGCCTGCGGTTGTCGTGAGCAAAGCCACGCGGTTCAGGCCCGCGCGGTTGAGCTCTCCCATCACCGCCATCACCCGACCATAATCGAGCTGGGTATCAGCACGCAGATAGATTTGCGGTGGTTCGTCAATGCCCCCGCGCGCCGCAATAGCTGCCAAGCGGACGGGCAAGTCGATCATCTCAACCGGCTTATCGTCGATGAACAGGCGGCCATCATTGCTGAGCGAAAGCTGCACGGGCTCCTTATCCTGCTCCAAAGATTTGGCGCGGCTCTCCGGCAAAGTGACAGGTACGCCAGACGCCAAGAGCGGCGCTGTCACCATGAAGATGATCAGCAGCACAAGCATCACGTCCACCATCGGCGTCACGTTAATTTCAGCCATCGGCGCGCGACGCTGGCGGCCGCGGCCGGAGGGGAGCGGTGACATGGCCATATTACTTCTCCTCGCTCGCCCAACCGCTCAGGCTGAGCTTGACGAAGCCCAGTCGAAATTTGGCGAAAAGGGCCCTTCGACTGCCTTGCAGGCGCTCAGGACATGCTTCGTCAAGCTCAGCCTGAGCGGAACTGGAGAGACTGCAAGGCCTGATCATTGATCCATCTCCAATTCCCGGCTGAAGGTCGCGTGCAGGCCATCGGCGAAGCGATTGAGCCGCGCCTCCATCCGGTTCAGGCCATGGCCGAAACGGTTATAGGCAATGACCGCCGGGATCGCAGCGAACAAGCCAATGGCGGTCGCAAACAAGGCCTCTGCAATGCCGGGCGCCACAACCGCAAGCGAGCTATTGCCTGCCGCACCAATCGCGGTGAAGCTGCGCATGATGCCCCAAACCGTGCCGAACAGACCCACAAAGGGCGCGACGCTGCCAACGGTCGCGAGGATATTCAGCCGATCCCCCAGCTTGTCGATTTCAGTCGCAACCGCTGCGCCCATCGCCGTTGCCAACCGCTCCCGCGTGCCATCGCGATCAATCTTGCCTTTGCCGGTTGACCGCCGCCATTCATACATGCCTGCGGAGAAAATGCGGGCGGCGGGCAGGTCCGCATCCTTATTCTCCCGGTAGAAGGCTTCGGCATCATTGGCGGCCCAAAAATCGCGCTCAAACCGTTCGGACTCTTTGGCCGCCTTGCGGGTCTTGGTCCACTGGCTGATGATGATGGCCCATGTCCAGATACTCGCCGCGAGAAGACCGATCATCACGATCTTCACGACAATGTCTGCCTGCATGAACAAGCTAAGGGGAGAAAGAAGAGTAGGGTCGGTGGGGATCAGGGCTGCACTCATGACGCTATGTTTTGCTCCGGTAAGAGGGGCGTGAATTTCTGGATCCAGTCCTTGGGCTGGCGGCGCGGACGGCCTTCGGGGGAAAGGAAAGCCGCCAACACTGTGGCTTCAGTCAACCGTTCATCACCCAACATGACTCTCTGATGAATCAAGCAGGATGCTGCGCGGACTTGCTCGACAGTCGAGACGATCAGCAGCGCATCATCAAAATGCGCAGGCCGCAGATATTTGATGTTGAGCTCAGCAACCGCATAAACGCCATCGCCTGCCGCAAAGGCATCCGATTGAATGATGCCTGCGACGCTCAACATGTCAGACCGGGCGCGCTCCATGAAGCGCAGATAAGAAGCGTGATAAACCACGCCTGAAAAGTCCGTATCCTCAAAATAAACCCGCACGGCAAAGCGATGCTCACGGCCCACAAAATGGCCGGAATAGGGGAGGGATGAGGTCATTGTTGGGGCTTAGACGAAGATTATGGGGAAGGGAATCCCAAGCCAATCGTCATATCGCTCCAAGACTGGGAGACTTGGCTTTCTATTTCCTGACAACCCCATTCGACAGCGGTTCAGATTGAGCGCGCTAACTCCAGATTCATCGGGGTCTTTTATCAAACGAAGGAGTTTGAAATGAAGATCAAAATCATAGTGGCTTTGGCCATCGCTGGGCTGACGCCTACTCTTGCTGAGGCGCACACAACGCGGGACGAATTGCGCCGGGATGTGCGTGACGTGCGCGAAGAGCGACGGGAATTTCATCATGCGCTTCGCTATGGATCAGAGCGCCGGATCCGCGAAGAGCGCAGCGAATATCGTGGCGCCAAACGTGAACTGCGGGAAGATTTGCGCGATTGGCGGCGACATCGCTAACCCCTGAGAACGACAGACCTTATAACCTCAGGGTGGCGCAGCCCGGCAGAACCTCCCGTCTGCCGGGCTGTTGCATCTTGTCGAACGGCAATTGCGGTTGATCGAAGCGTGTGGAAATAATGTCCAAATGGGCTAAGCGAGCGGGCATAGTTTGATCCAAGGATTTGCCCATGACTCGCACTCTAGCCCTCGCTCTTTTTGCCAGCCTTAGCCTTTCACCGATGGCCGCGCATGCCGCGCCAAAGGCCCAAGCGGTAAAGCTGGATGCCGCCGCTCAATTGAAAAAGCTCTTCGCGGATAGCGATGAAGCCACGTTGAAGCGCAACCCAATCAACGCCATCTTCCGGGGCGATATGCGCTATGCGGATCAGCTCGGGGATTATATCACTCCTGCCTATTTCGCTGCTGAGCGGAAAGCGATTAAAGCTGAGCTGGCGGCGCTCAAGAAAATCAACCGCGCAGCGCTCAATCCCACCGATCAGATTTCTTATGACGTGTTCAAATGGCAGCAAGAGCAGGCCTTGAAGGGTGTGCAGCCTGCCGCTCTTGCGCGAACCGCAGTGCGGCCCCTTAACCATTTCTCGGGCTTCCACACTTTTTACCCAACCTTTGCCAGCGGCCAAAGTGCGGCTCCGTTCAAGACGGTTGCCGACTATGAAAACAACCTAATGCGACACAAAGAGTTTGTGCTGCTGTTGGATCGCTCGATCGGGCGTTTCCGTGAAGGAATGAAGTCAGGCGTTGTCGAAACGCAGCTGACCACGCGCAACATGATTGAGCAGTTTGACACGCAGCTGAAGCAGCCGCTTGAAGAATCGCCTTTCTATGCGCCTGCCAAAACCTTCCCGGCGGATTTTAGCGAAGCCGACAAGACACGGTTGACCGCTGCCTATCGAACCGCCGTCAGCGATGAGCTTTATCCAGCTTACAAGCGGATGCGCGATTTCCTTGCCAATGAATATCTTCCGAAGGCTCGCGCTGGCGTTGGCCTGAGCTCCATGAAGGGCGGAGATATTCTCTACCGCGACCTCATTGAAAGCACGACGACGGTAAAGATGGAGCCAGAGGCAATCCATCAGCTGGGCCTCTCTGAAGTGAAGCGCATTTTGGATGGGATGGAAGGCGTCAAAAAGGAAGTGGGCTTCCAAGGCACGTTGCCTGAGTTTTTCAACCATCTCCGCACCGATCCCAAGTATAAGATGCCAACCCGCCAGGCGCTGACCGATGGCTATTATGCGATTGGGAAGAAGGTAGATGCGGTCATCGGCCAATATTTCTCAACCCTTCCCAAAGCACCGCTCGAAATCCGGCCCTATGAAGAATTTCGTGAAAAGTTTGAAGCGGGCGGATCTTATCAGAATGGCACGCCCGATGGCACGCGTCCCGGCATCTTTTACTTTAACGCCTATGATCTTCCCAGCCGCACCACGCCGGGCATGACGACGCTCTACTTGCATGAAGGGGCCCCCGGTCATCATTTCCAGATCAGCTTGGCGCAGGAGAATTTGGCACTCCCCAATTTCATGCGCTTTGGCGGCAACACCGCCTATGTCGAGGGCTGGGCGCTTTATTCAGAGACACTCGGCTATGACATGGGACTGTTCAAGGACCCTTATCAGCGGTTCGGTACGCTGTCGGACGAGATGTTGCGCGCGATGCGGCTGGTCGTTGATACGGGCATTCACGCAAAGGGTTGGACCCGAGAGAAGGCGGTTGATTACATGCTCGCCAACAGCGACATGGGCAAAACCGA
>DLOX01000085.1 GCA_002478575.1 Sphingomonadales bacterium UBA7473
CAGCTTCTGCCGCTCCTTCGACTGCGTTCAACCGCCGGGCTAGCTCAATATAGCAGCGCCCGGGGAAGATTTGCGCCAAGCGGTCTGCATAGGAATAGGCTGCATCGGGCTGCCCTTCGTGGAAATGCCGCGCAATTGCGCCTTCCGCGCCACCGCTCAGGCAGATCAAGCCATCGCTATGTTCGCCTAACTGCTCCAAGGTCACATGGGCTGGCTCATGATCGGGGCGGTCCAAATGCGCGGCGGAAACAAGCGCGCAAAGGTTTGAATATCCCGCTTCATTTTGCGCATAAAGCGCGATCCAATCAAAGGCATTGGGTACTGCATCAGGCCGTTCGGGGCGAAGGATGCACAAGAAGGTTCCGATGATCGGCTGAACGCCCGCAGACACGCAAGCCGCCGAAAATTCCATCGCGCCATAAAGCCCGTTCCGATCGCACAGCGCGACCGCCGGAAAGCCAAGCTTCCGGGCTTGCTTGGCCAAGCTTTTCGGATCAATCGCCCCTTCCAGCATTGTGTAGGCGGAAAAAACCCGAAGTGGCACGAAGGGGGCAAAGCTCATGGGACATGACCCTAAGCAAGGCCGGGGACAAAGGGAACATCGAAACAGGCATTTTTCTGGGGAAAAGGCCTTGCTTTAGCCGGAAATTAAGCATCTATGTGCAAGGGGGTGGGGTCAATTGAGGCCTTCATGCTGCACGCTCAAAACTTCAAAACAGTGGATCTTTGGCAGGCCGATGCGTTGGCGGAGCTAGAGAGAGCCTATCCCTCTCAGCCACTTTTGCTTGACCATCAGCTTGTTGGGCATCCGTTGCTTGGAAGAGATATGCTCGCGGCCGCCGCCGCTGAGCTTCCGGCGACCCATGTTGAATGGCGTAAAGCGAGTGACGCTAAGGCGTTCGTTCCAACCGCGCCCGATGCTGCAATGCTCAAATCAATCTTCGCAGGCGCAGTACCGGGAACTTCATGGCTTATGCTGCGTGGGCTGGAAGATTCGCCGGATTATCGGGCCTTGATCGATGAAATCTTGGCGCCAATTGCCAAGCTCTCTAAAGACAAAACCGGCGCCTTACATCAGCCACGCGCTTTTCTGTTCCTCTCGACCGCATCGGCGCTGACTCCTTTCCATTTCGATCCAGAGCATAATATTCTCTTCCATCTGGAAGGGACAAAGAGCTTTCACCTCTACCCATCCGAACCGCCCTTTCTGCAGGACGAGGATCAGTTTCGGCTTCATGGCACCGGTGATAATCTACTGAGCTTGCCAGAGCATGGCGAGGCTGCAGGAACAGCCTATGCGTTCAAACCTGGTCAGGCTCTTTATGTGCCCTATAAGCGGCCCCATTGGGTGAAGGTCGGCGACGCGCCATCGCTGTCACTGTCGATCACATGGACGTCCGATTGGTCCTTGGCGCGCGATGCGGCTTGGCGGGGAGAGGCTTTGCTGCGCCGCTTGCATGTGCCGACCTTGGCCATGCCGGATTGGCCGCAGCGGGCACCTGTGCGATCCACGCTGGGTAAGCTCTCAGGCTTGCTTCGGTGAATATGCAAAGCTTTGGTTGGCCGACTGAAGTGGTGCCCAATGGTGCCGCTCAACTTCGGCTCATTGAACCCGCTTCTTTGACTGAGGCCGATCAGATCGCTTGGGATGAGCTTGCTTGGGCGTCGGAACCCGGCGCCTTCTTTGCTCATCGCTGGTTCTTGGAACTGCTGCTTGGGCCGGGCCGGTCACTGGCTGTGGTCGAAAGTCCTGCAGGGCTATGGCTCGGCTCAATCGCGTTGGAGCGTGTTGATCGGCTCGGTCGATTGCCAGCGCGGCTGTGGCAAGGCGTAAAGGATGCCAATCAGTTCTTGGGCTCGCCGCTGATTCGTAAGGGACATGGAGCTGATTTCTGGCAGACTTTGGTTTCTGGACTTGAGGGGCTTGGGGGCGGCGCCATCGGCCTTTATCTTCCAGCACTTCCCGAAGAGAGCGAAACAACCAAAGCGCTTCGGCACGTTTGCCATTGCGGCGATCGACCGTTGGAGCTGATCCGCACCATCAATCGCGCCAGCCATATGGGTGGACAGAGTTTCGCCGCGCATTTTGAGAAGAACATGCCGGCCAAGCGCCGTTCTCGTTTGGCCAGCTTGGCGCGGCAAGTGGAGGCAGAGCTTGGACCTCTCCGGCTCATGCAGGTGACTGAGAAGGATGAGGTTTCTGAGTGGATCGAGCAGTTTTTGGCTATGGAGCTGGCCGGGTGGAAGGGCCAAGCTGGTTCGGCCATGGCGTGCTCCGCGCGCACAGAACATCTGTTTCGCTCAGCTGTTGCGGGCGCTGCCGATCAAGGCGTCGCGCTGTGCCTTACGCTCTATGCTGGTGACGTGCCTTTGGCGCGCTCAATGCAGTTTATCGATGGCAGTGTCGGCTGCGGGTTCAAGACATGTTATGATGAGGCCTATTCGCGCTATGCTCCGGGCTTGCAGCTCTTGCTCCACATCACACAATACATCAGTGAGCAGCCGGGCCTGCATTTTGACAGCTGTTCAACGCCAGATCAGGATTCCATCAATGGGCTCTGGACTGACCGAGTCTCTATCAATGACTATTGTATTGGTTTTCGTGGGTTTGGCCGCAGCCAGATGTTTGAGGCTGTGATGCTGCTGCGGCGGCTCTGGCACCGCAGCAAGGGTCTTGTCTAACTGCGCGGAAAATCGGCCCGTTCGCTCAGCGCCATGATGTCGCCCATGTTGAACATGCCTTGAGCGCCTGCATCAATCACCAGCCGCGCCCGTTCAGTGGCAGGCAGAATGACGACTTGATCAATCAAATCGCAAAGCGCGCCCGCGCCTCGTTCCTTAAACTCCACATACATGTCTGATCCGCCATCTTCGCGTTCCAACAGACGCGCCGGCGCACCCCAATTCATTTCACTCATTCAACGCCCCCTGCTTTGTCCCCTGCCGCTGCAATCTTGTTTCGAACATCTCTGATCGTCGACCAAGCTCCATAAACCACCAACGCGGCCAACATGACCCAAACCCAAAGCGGAATATTGCGCCCTGCAATGGCAAGATAAAGATAGGCCGAGATGAAAAAAAAGCCTGCGCTCAGCACCGGCAAGACAATCGACAAGCCCGCGCGCTTGCGTTTCACGAGCCAACCGATTGACGCGAGAAAGAAGGGGATGGCTCCCACGTAAATGGCGCCAAAGATATAGGGATTGACGCCATATTGGGCGCCAAGGCTCAAGAACCATTCATTGATCGAAGAAAGGCTCACAGCAGGGATTCAATCTCTTTGACAAGGTCTTCGGGCTTTTCGGTTGGCGCATGGCGAGAGACGACTTTGCCATCCTTGTCGACCAGGAACTTGGTGAAGTTCCA
>DLOX01000225.1 GCA_002478575.1 Sphingomonadales bacterium UBA7473
GATCCCAAAGATCCTGCGTGCCAACCCCTTCCCGCCAGTCAACTCGATGGTTGGTCCCGAAGGTGAGCGTTGGGTGCCGGTTCACGGCATCGTGCGCCATTCCAAGGCTCTACAAACGATCAACGCCATCACGCAGCTTTTTGCGGCTCACGAGGCAGAGATGGAGCGGCTCGGGGTTGGCGCTGGTTATATGTTCCTTGTTGTGGGGACGACAGGTTTCCTTATCGAGCCCGTCTTCTATTGGCCGGACGCGCAGGAAGAAATACATCGTCGCTCTGTCGAGCCTGCCCATATGGCAAAGCTCAAGAGTTTCGATGCCAATCCAGAGGCTCGCGCGATGGTGGAAAAGCTTCGCGGCGCCATCATCGACATCTTTGGCCAAATGGATGCGATCCACTTTCAGATTGGCCGCACTTACCCATTGAAAGACCGGTCCGATCCCGGCGCTTGGGCGATCCTTGAAGCTGTAAAAGCAGCGGTCGATCCCAAGGGTCTCATGAACCCTGGGGTGTTAGGGCTTTGAAGGATATGACCCATGATCCTCGAAAGACGGCAAGCATTGGCGGCTTTGTTGGCATCTTCCTTGCCCTTGCCCGCGTTGGGGCGTGATATGAGCGAACCCAACACCTATGCCGCCGTGGCGCTCCAGATCGCGGCGCGTTCGGTTGAGCGGACGCCAGACAAGACAGCTGCTCGCAAGCAAATGTTGGAAACGATAGCGAGCATTGCGCCGAAGCTGCGGTCAGCGTCGGTCTTCATTCAGCAATATGGTGGCGCACCTGTAAAGCTCGCGGTGCTGCCGGAATATTTCCTCACCTCCTATCCCGGACGCATCTCGATCCCGGACTTTGCGGACAAGGCGGCGTTGGATATCGATGGCCCGGAATATGAGGCACTGGGCAAAGTCGCGCAGGATCAGAAACTGTTCCTTGCGGGCAATGCCTATGAGACGGATAAGAATTTCCCGAACCTCTATTTCCAAACCAGCTTTGTCATAGCGCCCAATGGCAATGTCGTGCTGCGATATCGGCGCTTGAACAGCATGTTCGCGCCAACCCCACACGATGTGTGGGACAAATATCTCGATATCTATGGGATTGACGGTGTGTTCCCGGTTGCAAAGACTGAGATTGGCAATCTGGCTGCCATTGCTTCGGAAGAGATACTCTATCCAGAAATCGCCCGCGCGCATGCAATGCGCGGCGCGGAGATTTTCGTTCACTCATCCTCTGAAATCGGATCACCACTTGCGACACCCAAGATGATCGCGAAGCGCGCGCGGGCGTTCGAGAATCTGGCTTACGTTATTTCTGCCAACACTGCGGGAATTACCGATACCGCATTGCCGCTTGCTTCAGCAGATGGAAATTCGATGGTTGTCGATTGGAAGGGCAATGTGGTTGCAGAGTCGAACAGCGGTGAGACATTCACAGCCTTTGCAGATCTCGATATTAGTGCCCTCCGCGCAGCGCGGCGGAAACCGGGGATGACCAACACTTTATCGCGCCAACGCAACGCCTTGTTCGCCGCAGCTTATTCAAATGAGAGTCACCAACGTGCGAATACTCTAATCGAAAAAGGCGTTGTAAAAACCCCCGATCGTGACCATTTCCAGCGCGTGAGCGAAGAAACCATTGCCCGCCTTGCCAAGGATGGATTAATATGAGCCTGATGGAAGTTCCCCCCTCTTACACGGAAGTCACGCGCCACGCGGTCTTCCCAGAGCCCAGCCATGATGAAGCAGCGCGGTTCAACTATCTCGCCAATTTCAACAAATATATGGCGACGACTTTGAGTGCGGGAAACAAGCTCGCCTATGATCGGCGCGTTCTGCCGGCCTTTGTGAAGGAACAGGGCCGCGAGCCCAAGGATCGCTTCGAAATCCGTCACGCGATGAACAAGGATCCTTGGCACCGCTTTTGGTCAGCCTTGAAGCGCAATTCGATGGAAATGCGCCAACAGAATGGTCGTTCGATGGTCTTGCGCCAATTGGATGAGCTGGATGCCAAGGTGCGGCAGTTCAACGAAGGCCGGGATACGCTTCAGCTGAACGCAGACGTACAGGTTCCCCGCTATCAGGCAGCGATTGATATTCACTGTATGCCTGGATCTTACCATGGCGAAGAGCGGCCCGGCGATGTTTCCGCGGGTGCCAATTATGACTGCGGTATCTTCGCGACAACGGGCGGCGGCCTTGGTGCCCTGAACGATGGCGGCGGACAGGCGCTGGTGGAATGGATCAAGAAGGAGCGCCCCGGTTGGACGCCAAAGCGCATCCTCGATCTTGGATGTACCATTGGCCATAACATCGTGCCTTTGGCGCTTGCCTTTCCAGATACGGAAGTGATTGCGATTGATACTGCTGCTCCATCGCTTCGCTATGGCCACGCCCGCGCCCAAGCCCTTGGGGCATATAATCTGAAGTTCGTTCAGATGAATGCAGAGGATATGTCAGCTTTCGCAGATGGAAGCTTCGATTGGGTGCAGACGACCATGTATCTGCACGAGCTTTCCGGCTCTGCACTTCCCCGCATCATTCAAGAAAGTGTTCGCGTGCTGGCACCCGGTGGATTGATGCTCCATCTTGAGCAACCCCAGTATTCGGATGCGATGCCGCTGTTTGAACAGTTCCTCCGTGATTGGGACGCATTCAACAATAATGAGCCCTTCTGGTCTTCCATGCATGCCCTTGATTTGAAGAGCATAATGGCCGACGCAGGCTTACCGCGAGAGGTCCAATTTGTAACGGGCGTATCGGCCGTCGTCGATGAGACCGTGTTCCCCAAGCAAAGCAGCGGCAAGGGCGAAGACCATGGCCGGGCGGCCTATTGGAATGCCTATGGCGCTTGGAAGGCCGCTGCATGAGCGATGAGATTGATTGGATCGCAAGGTCTGGCATCAAAGCCAAAGGCAAGCGCCCCCAATATTTTGAAGACCCTGCGATTGATCGCACACTTTCCATTGTCATGGCTTTGGTTGGTGAAGTTTCGGTCATGCGCGAACGGATGGACACGATTGAACGCCTGCTGGAGGCCAAAGGCACGATCAGCCGAGCGGACATTGAAACCTATCGCCCGGACCGCGCGACTGGCAAGGAACGCGGAATGATCACCAAGGCCTATATCGCGCGGGTTATGCGCGGAGTGCAGCAAGATATGGAAGCGCTTGAGGAGTTGGCCGAACCATCGGTTGAGGAACTCAGCAAGACCCTGCGGGAGATGTAATGCAAATCACGGGCAAGACAGCACTCGTCACCGGCGGGAATGATGGGATCGGATTGGAGATTGCGCGGCAGCTAAAGGCGAAGGGTGCACGCGTCATCATAGCGGGGCGGCGCGCTGCAGGTGACGATGCCATTGCGGTTGATCTGTCGACGGCTGACGGGTGCAAAACACTTGCCGATGCCGTTGCGGACAAATCAATCGACATCCTGATCAACAATGCAGGGATGAGCGGGAATTTCGGCCCCGAAGACCCAGTCGATCTAGCCCTGACCGACAAAGCCATTTTCCTAAACTTCAATGCGCCTCTGCACTTGATCGGCCATATGTTGGACGGCTTGAAGGCACGACCAGAGGCCTGCATCGTCAATGTCACATCAGGCCTCGCCATTGCTCCACGAGCGGGCGGCCCGGTCTATTGCGCGTCAAAGGCAGCGCTGAGAAGCTTCACCCAAGCGCTTCGCTTCAACCTTAAGGACAGCAAGGTCCATGTTGTCGAAGCGCTTCCTCCAGTCGTTGAAACGCAGATGACTGCTGGCCGGGAGGGAAGCAAAATGTCCCCCGCAGAATGTGCCCGGCAGATCATTGCTGCGATTGAAGGCAACAAAGCCGAAGCCAATGTGGGCATGGTCAAGATACTGCAGCTGGTCCACAGCATCTCACCCGCATTGGCCCGGAGCATCATGATCCGCTTTTAGAACGGCTTGGTCGCCCCCAGAAAACAAACGCCTGATATCGTGATCCAATAGATATAGGCTGCGATCCGCGCCTGACCAATTTCCTTATCCAGCTTTGCCTGAATCGCCGCATTTGGCCCCATCGCCAACTCACGGAAATAGGTCGTCCAGCGGCGCATCACGAGCCGAAGGAAAAGGCCAATGCATAAAGCAAAAGCATAGAGGATCATCTTTGCAGGGTACCAATATTGGCCCTCAACTACCTCCACTGGTCCAGAGCCTTGAAAGGCCATGACGGACACCACAACGATGGCGAGGATCAGGGGATAGCGCAACTTCTCCTCCAGCATGGTCACTTTGATGCCAAGGTCGGTTTCGCGCTGGAGAAAGGCCATCCACGTCATGCCAAGCCAAGCAAGGAAAAAGACCCACATCAAGGTGAGGCCAACCCCATCCAAGATCGGCAGAAATCCGTAAATATTGCCCATGTGAAGCCCAAGAGGCAGGAGCAAGACAATCCCGGTCCGCGCCAAAATGTCGATCCGATAAGCGGTTTCCATGTGCCGCCGCCGCTCCTCAATCGAAAGCGCCGCGTTGGTCACATTATAGCTGGTTTGAAACACGCCCCATTCGCCACCGAGCCAATAGACCATCGCGAGGATATGGACCCAGCGCAGCACATCCATTTCATTGATATTCATCTTTCCCCTCCATCTTCCCGTTTCGAAATTTGTCCGGACAAATTACACTTGGCAAGTGAAAAATGATGCGTCATGACATCAAAGGTAAGGAGATGGCATGATGAAGCATCGCGTGATCGAGGGCCGTTTGGCTTATACGTCCAAAAAGCCTGAGCGAATGAATGAACCGCGTGGCTTTGAAACCTTCATGTTCACGCGCCATTCCGATGGAAAAGTCACCATGAGGGCCCATTGCGAGATTGAAGAGCCCGATCCCACCGTGATGCGCGATATTATTTATTCGCTAGACGAACACAGCCAACCGATGGACCTCCATGTTCGCTTGACTGTAGGCGACCAGTTCATGGGCAGTGGCTGGCTTCGCTTTGATGGGGAAACGATTGAGTGCGAGAGTTTTGGCCCAACCATTGGCCGCCTGTCGCAGCAAGTGAAGGCGGAGCTGCCTATAGACGGCTTTGGCACGCACCCAATTGTGTCTGACGGCTATTTGCTTTCGACCAAAAGCTGGACGGTGGGGCAAAAGCATAAGTTCAACGTCTATCTGCCCTCCCCCGATCACCGCGGAGCCACCCCACCGATGATCGCGCAAGTGAAGATTGATGCGGTCTTTCTTGGCAATGAAGAAGTGACGGTGAAGGCCGGTACGTTCCAAACGCGCCATTTCCAATTTGTCGACGATGGGTCAGCAGGCATGTCTAGCCAGCATCCGCCTTATGATGTGTGGATCACAGATGATGAGGATGCCATCTTCGTTCAAGGCGGTGTCGGCGGCTATATGATGACCTGGTATGAATTGGTTGAGTTTCGCCGCTAAGCGATATTCGCACAGCGGATAGTGCAACCTCCCCCTATGACGGCGAAACTTCCCCGGCTAGTCTCTTTGCCATGTCTATGATCAACGCAACGCGCCCGCCCCTCTCGCCCAAAGTCGAAGCCTTCTTGGCGCGGGGGGATCAGAAAATGCTGATCGGTGGCGAATGGACCGCCGCTCTTTCCCATGAGACTTTCGATACACTTGATCCTGCAACGGGGGCGAAGCTGGGAGGCGTAGCGCGCGGGGGAGCCGATGATATAGACCGAGCGGTCGCTGCTGCCCGGGCGGCATTCGATACTGGGGCGTGGCCCGCCATGTTACCGCAAGCGAGGGCGCAGCTTCTTTGGCGGATCGCCGATCTGATCGAAGCCAATATTGATGAATTGGCGGAACTGGAAACGCTTGATCAAGGCAAAGCGCTTTATGTCGGGCGCTGGGCGGAGATCCCCGGCGCCATCGCGCACTTTCGTTATTGTTCTGGCCTAGCCCAAAGCATCGAAGGCGCATCCATCAACACATCCATTGGCTATCAGCCACCGGGCAAGGAAATGTTTGCCTATACACTGAAAGAGCCGGTGGGCGTCGTCGCAGCCATTGTGCCTTGGAATTCGCCATTGGTGCTGACGGTGATGAAGCTTGCCCCTGCCCTTGCTGCCGGATGCACTATCGTTTTGAAACCAGCAGAAGACACATCGCTCACCGCAATTCGCTTGTTGGAGTTGATAATTGAAGCAGGCTTGCCAGCAGGGGTCGTCAACCTTGTGACGGGTCTCGGTTCGGAGGCAGGCGCTGCGTTGGCCGCGCACCCACTCGTCGACAAGGTTGCTTTCACGGGATCAACCGCAACGGGCCGCGCCATAATCGACGCAGCCAAAGGCAATTTCAAGCGCGTGAGCCTTGAACTCGGCGGCAAATCACCTGTCATCATTTTGCCCGATGCAGATCTTGATCTGGCCATTCCCGGTGCAGCGAACGCAATCTTCTTCAATGGCGGCCAAGTTTGTATCGCTGGGTCGCGACTCTATGTGCATCACAGCATCCGCGACAAAGTGATTGATGGAATCGCCGCATATGCAGCAGGGATTAAGCTTGGCCATGGCTTGGATCAAAGCACGCAAATGGGGCCGCTTGTCTCCGCCAAGCATGCAGCCAAGGTGGCTGAATTTGTGAACGACGCGAGAGGAGCGGGAGCCTCAATTTCCGGCGGCGGCGAAACAACAGGACCCAATGGCAGCTTCATTGCGCCAACCGTCATTACGGATGTCCGACCCGATATGCGGATCGTGCGCGAAGAAGTCTTTGGTCCCGTTCTCGTCGTTCAAAGCTTCGATGATGTCGATGCCGTAATCGCAGAAGCCAATGATAGCGAATATGGCCTTGCCGCAAGCGTATGGACCGAAAGCCTCTCAAACGCTCACCGTCTTGCCAAACGGGTGAAGGCAGGCACAGTTTGGATCAACAGCCACGCGATGTATGATCCCTCCCTGCCCATCGGCGGCATGAAAGCCAGCGGATGGGGCCGCGACGCAGGCAAAGGCGTAGTGGACAATTATCTGGAGACGAAGACCGTCTGCGCGGTCGTCTAATCCATCACCTTCCGCTTAACGATCGGCTGCAAAAGGAACCGCCGTGCGGCTTTTCCGGTGGTCAGCCAGCGAATAGCGGCGCCCGGTTTGTTGGCAGCTAAAACGCCATCGACAAGGAAGGGCACGACCGTCTCCACCTTGTCGGCTAAGATATTATACATGCTCTTGGTCTTTTCCCAGCGCTCGGGGTCCTCATCCTTGGACTCTTCGATCAAATCCGTAACCACGATCCCGGGGCTGATCGTTCCCAGCAACACGGGTGAGCCTTTGATTTCCTTGTTCATGCTTTTGGTGAAATATGTGACGGCTCGTTTCGTCAGGCCATAGATGGTCAGGCCAGGCGCTGTCATACCATCAGAGCCGAACCCTTCGAAATTGAAGATCTTGCCGCTGCCTTGGGCTGACATTCCCGCAAAGGGGATCTGAGTTCCATAAAGAACACCCCAAATGTTGGCAGCGATGACGGGCGCAATCTCAGCATCGGTCAGCGCCGAAACATCGCGTTTTGGCCCCGTCAGCCCTGCATTGTTGATCCAGATGTCGATTGGGCCAAGTGCAGCTTTGCCGCCGTCCCAAAGCGCCTGAACCTGATCCCGATTAGACACATCGCACGCGATTCCCACGACCTCACCAGAGCCTTGGCAGGCCCCAACTTCTGCTACCGCCTTGTCGACGGCAGCTTGACCCCGCGAGCTGATGACAACGCTGTGCCCGCGTCTACGGAATTCCTTTGCCATCCCAAGGCCAATGCCTCGGCTGCTGCCTGTGATCACCACATTGGCCATTTCATCTCCCTCCCCTCAGATTGGGCAATTCACCGCATCATAGGCGAATAGCCCCAATGTCTCCTCATTCTGGATTGGTCCTTTGCCAAAGCTCTCCGGATCCTTCCCCTGAAAATGCAAGCCTAAGAGGCGCGATTGCGTTTGGATCATGGTCGTGCGTTCGAGCCGTGCTGCTTCGTAGCGCTTAAAGGCCTGATCTCTGCCAAAGCCAGCCAAGCAACGCGCCAATATCATCCCATCTTCGATCGCTGTTGCGGCGCCCTGCCCCATGAAGGGCAGCATCCCATGCGCAGCATCGCCAAGCAGTGTGACAACGCCGCAAGTCCAACTATCCAAAGGCTCCCGCGCATGCAGAGCCCATTTGAACAGCTGATGATCTGGAGTCGCTTCGATCATGGCTTTGAGGTGCGGTTCGGCGTCGGCATAATGACCAAGCAGTTCAGCGCGACTGGACGGGATGGTCCACCCTTCCCCGCTCCAGCCTTCTAGATTGACGAAAGCGGCATAGTTGATCAGCGCCCCGCCCCGCATTGGATAGCGCATGAACAGGCGCTTCTCGCCG
>DLOX01000173.1:0-3741 GCA_002478575.1 Sphingomonadales bacterium UBA7473
GTTGTGGCATGGGGTAGCTCCTGACGGACACCGTGTACGGTATATTCACGGACAAGTAAACCCCACTACCGACTTCACCCAGTTCGCTGCGCTCATAGGGCTGGATATCTTCTCCCAATGGTACGGGGAGGATAACTAACGTTTCGTTCCCCGACCGGGTCGCCGCTCGCCGTCGGATACCACCTTAGCTTGGGCTGTCTCGATACTCTTTATGAAAGAGGGCATGAGCACGCTTAACCACCATAAGCAGCGTCAGGAGAAAATGAGCGTAAATAAATACCATGACGGCTGGAATAACATGATCGTCGAACGACTTGATATACGATAGCAGCGATAACACCAGCGCGCAGCAGCAGACGAGGATCAGATAAGAGAGGTTTGCATTCAACTCCATCAGAAGCGTCCGCCTGTCCGCTAGCGTCTTCGAGGTTAAATCCGCTAGACGCTTGTCTTGCGACCTTTCCCACTTTCGCTGAAAAACGGAGAACATAGCCACTTGAATGTTCAGTAAAAGCGCAATAAAAATTCCGAAGAAGGTAACTGAAATATCATACACCTCAGACTTAAGCTTAATTCCACCAGAAAACGCAAAAATTGATAAAATGATCGGAAAACCATAAAACAAGGCAATATCAAATTTCGAAATTATCCCCGTCTTAACATCGTAGAGAGTATCAAAATGGTCTCTTACAATAGAGAAAATGTTGATCTTCATTGCTTGTTATTCGTAACAATATTGTAAAAATCGGACAGTATGCTATGGGCTTGCTTTTTTACTGATTCATAGCTTGGATGACCATCAGCACCGCGGACAATGTCCTCTGTAATATCGATAACACCGGCATTCGAATCGCTACCAAACACGCCCACCGGTCGATATTTACTCCCTATTTTAACATCGGCGTAGACCTCGGAAAACTCAATTCCATCATGCAAAACCAATCCAGAGTCGCCTTTTTTTAGTCCTCCGATTACTTCCCCAAATGACCCAAGAATCTTATTGCGATTTGTGGACAACCTTACCTCGAAGTTAACTTTGTCTGGCACTTCCTTACCAAGATAGCGATCTGTTACATCCGAAGGTGCATTACGCTTGATAAGCCGCAGACGTTTCACAGGCGCTTTGCCATAAAGGTCACTACCTTCGCTAGGCAGAAGCTTTTGATATTTGAGAATGTAATCAGGGTTTTGCGCAGAAAACTCTTTTTGCGCCTTTTCCATTACTAGCCCGATACAGGAGCGACCTTGAAAAGACTGAAACGCAACAAAGCAAATATCTTTCTGTTTGGGTATCCAAATTTCGTAAAATAGAGGAATTTCCTCAATATCATCTATCTTTCGGCGATACTTTTTTGCCTTGGTTTTATTGTCTACAAAATTGCTTTCAAAGCCAAACGTGCCATAATGCGTGTAGCCCTTGCTGCTACCTCCTCCATCGTTCTCGCGTTCTTCAAAATACCAGCTACGTTCTTTCTCGTTGTCTTGGACCACAGCGTTGTTGTCGCTCACAAACTTCAAAAAGAACTGGGAAGGAGGAACCTTCAATTCTGAAGAACTGAATGGGAGTAACTCTTTGCGTCCCTTTTTGTGGACTGTTACCAGATAGCCCCTTGGGCCAATTGAGCTTGCCATTTAAATACCCCCGGCTTCAAGCAATCATAAGAGCAGCATAACAACATACGATCAAGGTATGTTTTCGACAGCGAAGCGATTGACTAACACTGACTTTGCATGAGGTTGTGCTGAATCCCGTTCACTTTGAGTGACCGAGCACCAAACAATCTTGGCTGTCACCAACCTTGACATTTTGAACCAAATATGTTCTATTTGTCAAATGATGATTTCAGCCTCCACCACCACCATCGCAAGCGCTCGCGCTCTTTTGCCTAGGCTCAGCAAGTCTGCTCATCCGAGCGATTTTCACTGTGAAGTTCGGCAGAAATACGTGGGTTTTTGGTTTTGGGTGCAATGGAGGCAGGGCTTGCGTTTTCACAGGAAGGGAAAGTGCGAGGTCATGGTTGGGCCATGTCTCGCAAATGCGCTTTCGCTGTTACCTTCGGCGGAAATGCTTGGGTTTCTCGGCCGACGAAGCTGGATTCCCGCTTTCGCGGGAATGACGGGCTGTCAGGACTTGGACCTAGCCCTCACGCAGCCACGTTCGCCCCCAACTCACTGTTACCTTCGGCAGTTTTCCGCCATTTATGCCCTACAGTCCCCCTACCCCGTAACTGCCTTCACCAACCCATACCAATGGTCCAAATTGCCATAATAGGCCTCTACTGGAATGCGTTCGTCGCGGCCGTGGGCGCGTTCGTCATCGGGGACGACGATCCATGCGCCGTCCACACCATAAACGGGAATGCCGACGCTCCGGAAGAACAGGCCGTCGGTTGCTCCAGCTGACATTTGCGGCACGATATCGACGCCGGGGAAGCGCTTATGGACTTGATCGGTATAGGCCTTCACCACGTCTGGCCGCAGCGGCGATGGCGGGGATGGAGTGGCGGTGTCGATATAACTGACCGTTACTTTGTCGCCTGCCAGCTTTTGAAGATCTGCCATCACGGCCTTGGCCTCCACGCCCGGGAAGATGCGGCAATTGACGGTGGCCTTTGCAAGCTGCGGCAAGGCGTTATCGGCATGACCGCCCTCCAGCCGGGTCGCGACGCAACGGGTGCGGGTGCTGCCGACTTCGGTGGGGTCCGCCTCGACAATGTCAGCCGCCGCGCCGTCCGCAGGATTGGCGAGCCAGCGCCGCATCGCGTCTCCCAATGCGCCTTTCTCTCCCTTTTGGCGGAACTGGAAATAGGCGCGGGTTGTGTCATTGAGCATCGGCTCAAAGCGGTGCGCCTGAAGCCGCTTCAACGCATCAGACAGGTCATAGATCGCATTGTCTGGCCGGGGCCTGGAGCTATGCCCGCCGGGGTTGCGCGCTTCAAAGCTGAAGCTTTGATACATTTTTTCAGAGGTCTGAAGTCCAAAGCCAAGCATCGGCCCGCCTTTCAGCTTCGCGCCGCCGCCAGCGTCCGCATTCAGGGCATATTCGGCATCAATCAAAGACCGCCACTCGGTGGTTGCGCGCTTGGCACCATTGCCGCTCGTCTCCTCATCGCCTGAGAAGAAGATGATGATATCCCGCTTGGGTTTATACCCCTCGGCCTTTAGCCGCAAAATGGTGTTGGTGATGGCGGCGACGCCATTCTTCATATCAATCGCGCCGCGCCCATAAAAATAGCCGCCCTCTTCGATCAGCTTGAACGGATCGCGCGACCAATCGGTGGGCAGCGCCTCAACCACATCCAGATGGCCGAGCAGCAGAAGCGGCTTCTTCTTGGGCTTGCCCGCGGCCTTCCAGCGGACGATCATTGATTGAGTGCCGTCATGATCCTTGACGATCACATCATTGATCCCGGCCTTTTCAAAACGGCCCTTCAGGTATGTGACGGACCGCTTCACTTCCTCGGTACGATGCGTGACGGTCGGGATGGCGATCAAGTCCGCCAGCAATTCCCGGCCTTGGGCATGCCATGGATCAGTGGGGGTTTGCGCCAGCACGGGGAAAGCCAATGAAGCCAACAGGCCTGCAACTATAGTGCGTCTCATCTTCGTCTCCCTTGGTGTCAAACACTCACTCTGCCCCATGGCCCAGCGCCAGATAATCGTCTGACCCCATTTCCATCAAGCGGCTGATTGTGCGGTCAAATTCAAAGCGGCCATCACCTGCCGCATAGAGATCGGCGG
>DLOX01000173.1:3835-4263 GCA_002478575.1 Sphingomonadales bacterium UBA7473
TAAAGCGCATCGATCAGCGTCACAAAGCGCGCAGCTTCGTTACGGTTCTCAGGCCCCAGCTGCGGGATGCCAACCAAGAAGACGGTGTGATAGCGCCGAGCAATAGCCAGATAGTCAGACGCACCCCTTGCCTCTGCGCAAAGCCGCTTGAAGGAAAAGACCGCGACGCCTTTCAGGGACTTGGGCACATGGAGCGTGCGACCGCCGCCCAGCTCCAGCTCCGCCGTTGGGACATGCGCGCTATCCTCAGGCGGATAGTCCGTCATCTTGAAAAAGGCTTGGCGGACCGAGGCGGTCGCATCTGCCCCATTAGGCGTGTGCCAAGTCTTAACGCCCGCCAGCCGCTCCAACCGATAATCATTGGGGCCGTTCAAGGGCACCACATCTAGTCGCTGTTCAATCAGCGCAATGAAGGGCAGGAAATGCTC
>DLOX01000173.1:4309-4644 GCA_002478575.1 Sphingomonadales bacterium UBA7473
GGCAGGAAATGCTCACGGTTGAGGCCATCCTTGTAAAGCTGATTGGGCGCGCGGTTGGACGTGGTGACAATCACCATCCCGCCTTCGATCAAGGCCGTGAACAGACGAGACATGATCATCGCATCGGCGCTGTTGTTCACAACCATTTCGTCAAAGCAAAGCAGCTTGGCCTCGGCCGCTATGGCTTGAGCAACGGGGAGGATGGGATCGCCTTGTTCCTTCGCCCTCTCGCTACGGATGCGGGCATGGACCTCCAACATGAATTCATGGAAATGAACCCGGCGCTTGGCGACGCCGGTGACGCTGTCGTGAAACAGGTCCATCAGCATGGATTT
>DLOX01000132.1:0-2074 GCA_002478575.1 Sphingomonadales bacterium UBA7473
CCCACCGCGCCCGCTGGGCAATTTGACTTTGCGGACGCGAAGCCCGTTCAGGGCCGAGCGCTGGACAATGGCTATGCGGGTTGGGACGGCAAGGCTCATGTACACTGGGCTGACCGACTGCTGGCGTTGGACATTGAAACCGATATGGCAGCTGCTGTGGTCTATGTTCCAGAAGGCGGAGATGCCTTTTGTTTTGAGCCTGTACCGCACATCATCAACGCGCTGAATCTGCCCGGCCATGGGCCGCAAATGCCGGTCGTCCGTTCGGGAGAGACTTTCCAAGCGGAAGTTAAGTTCACGGCCAAGCGGCGCTAAGGCAATAGCTTAGCTAGCATCACGAGGTGGTGCATCTGACTCTCGCTTCACCATCGTAAAATTCATCAGCCGCTCTTGCCGTTTGTCGCGATGTCCTGCTCTTCGTGACCGAATGCGATCCACGAGGGTCTCAACAGCTGCGGCGGCCATGTCCGAAATCGGCTGATGTATGGTCGTCAGTTCCGGCCAGATTGACTGAGCAAAGTCCGTATCGTCAAAGCCGCAGATTGTGACGTCTGTAGGCACATCAAGATGACGGCGATGGGCTACTGTCGTCGCGGCCGCAGCCATATCGTCGTTGGAGGCAAAAATGGCTGTCGGTGGATTAGGCAAGTTGAACAGGCGTTCGGCCGCCGCAAGGCCAGATCGATAGTTGAAATCACCGGGGACAATAAGGCTTTGGTCGAGCGAAATGCCTGCCCCTTCTAAAGCAGCTTTAAACCCCGCGAGCCTCTCACCACTTGCGGTATGTGCCGCATGGCCCTCGATAAAGCCGATCCGTTTGTGCCCCAGTCCGATGATGTGCTCCGTCATCGCTTTCGCGGCAGCAACATCGTCAATCCAGATGACAGCATGTTCACCCGGCGGCCGCCAGTTTGCAATGATCGCCACTGGCTTGCCGCTGTCATTGACGATAGAGCGGATCTTTTCTGAATCGCAGAGC
Organism: Sphingomonadales bacterium UBA7473; assembly: GCA_002478575.1. GTDB lineage: Bacteria > Pseudomonadota > Alphaproteobacteria > Sphingomonadales > Sphingomonadaceae > Aquisediminimonas. Next base: position 980 of record DLOX01000132.1, read on the forward strand.
GGTGGCGGCAAAATCAAGCCGTCAATGCTTGTCTCCAATAGTTCGCGAACGGTTTGCGCGTCGTCTCCGCCGGGTTCGCAATTCTCAATGACAAGCTGAACATTGCTTTTCCGCGCTTGTTCCAAACTGCCGACCAACAAGCGACTGAGATAGGCAACGCTGGGGTTGCTATAGAGCAAGCCGATCCTGATCTGGTCCGCGCTGGCCAGTGATCGTGCGGCAAGATTAGGCGAATAGCGGAGCTTCTCAACGGCTGAGAGCACCTTCTCTCGCGTATCAGCGCGCACATTTTTCTCACCATTGATCACGCGAGAAACGGTCATTGGGGAAAAACCAGCTTCACGCGCGACATCGGAAATTGTCGGCACGCCGGGTTGGGATCTGGGCGATCTTTGCTTCATAGGCATCCAGCCAGCCCCATTGCCGTTCCCTTGTTTTGATGCAACCTACACCCCCGAAACCCGCTGACGTTGCTTTTGCTAGCTTCACCTGAGAGCTTGGCCCTACTCTGTCAACAGCGCAAGGGAAAGTTGATAGCGCTATCATCAAAGCGTTTTTGGCCTCGACGGATGGCTAGCGACGCTGTTATGTTAGCGCTAACAAAAAAGAATCTAATCAACGGGAGAGTGTCAATGAAAGCTGGAATGTTGCTTTTGCTCGCAAGTGCGACGGGATTGGTGACCATCCCCGCCCTTATGGATGGTGCAGCAGCGCAAGCGCAGACTGCCGCTCAGCCTGTCTATCGGAACGCCAAGGCCCCTACAGAAGCGCGTGTTGAAGACCTGCTAAAGCGGATGACGCTAGAAGAGAAGGTCGCTCAAATGATGACCATCTGGCAGCAAAAGCCAGACATTTTTGACGCAAACAGCGAATTTGATCCCGTAAAATTCGCAACTAAATTCCCCAATGGCATTGGCCAGTTTACCCGCCCCAGCGACGACAAGGGACCCGCCTCCCCCCGCACGAGCAAATGGCGGGATGCAACCGCGACCGTCCGCTTGGTCAATGCCATCCAAAAGCACGCGGTTGAAAAGACCCGGCTGGGGATCCCGGTTTTGATGCATGAGGAAGGCCTTCACGGCTATGCAGCTGTTG
>DLOX01000132.1:2116-5103 GCA_002478575.1 Sphingomonadales bacterium UBA7473
AGCGCCACCAGCTTTCCGCAAGCCATTGCGCTTGCCTCCTCTTGGGATCCGGACTTGGTCCGCGAGGTCAATAGTGTCATCGCCCGGGAAATCCGCAGCCGCGGTGTAAGCCTTGTGCTGTCGCCGGTCGTCGATGTCGCGCGCGATCCCCGCTGGGGGCGGTTCGAGGAGACTTTCGGCGAAGACCCTTATCTGGCAGGCGAATTGGGTGTCGCTGCTGTTGAGGGTCTGCAAGGCATTGGCACGAAGGACAAGCTGCCCGACGGCAAAGTCTTCGCAACGCTGAAACATATGACGGGCCATGGCCAGCCTGAAAGTGGCACCAATGTCGGGCCTGCCAATATTTCTGAGCGCGTGGTACGTGAATATTTCCTGCCGCCGTTTGAGCAGGTCGTGAAGCGCACCAATGTCGGCGCTGTGATGGCATCCTATAATGAGATTGATGGCATTCCTAGCCATGCCAACAGCTGGTTGTTGGGCGATGTGCTGCGCGGTGAATGGGGCTTTAAGGGCATGGTCGTCAGCGACTATTTCGCGATCGATGAGCTGATCAGTCGCCACAAGATCGCAGGGTCCAAGGAAGAGGCCGCCATACGAGCCTTGACAGCAGGCGTGGACAGCGATTTGCCCAATGGCACATCATACGAAACGTTGGTGAAGCTGGTCCGAGAAGGCAAGGTCTCCGAAAGTGCCGTGGATAACGCCGTGAAGCGGATGCTGCGGTTCAAGTTCAATGCTGGGCTGTTCGAGAATCCTTATGGCGATGCAAAGCTGGCCAACAAGATCACCAACAATGCCGAGGCCGTGTCCCTCGCTGTGAAGGCGGCAGAGCGGAGTGCCATCCTTCTCAAGAATGATGGGATGCTACCGTTGAAATTGCCTGTGGCTGGCCAGCCCAAACCCACAATCGCGATCATTGGCCCCAGCGCCAATGTCGCTCGTATCGGCGGCTATCCTGGCGTTCCGCGCAAGAAAGTGTCGCTGGTCGAAGGGATGCGCAACAAGCTTGGCGACAGGGCAAACATTGTCTTTGCGCAAGGCGTGAAGATCACCGAAGATGATGATTGGTATGGCGACGAAGTGAAGCTCGCAAACCCTGTCGAGAACCGAAAACTGATCGCCGAAGCGGTCGTTCAGGCCCGAGCGGCGGATCAAATTGTCCTGACACTCGGCGATACAGAGCAAACAAGTCGCGAAGCCTGGGCCGATAATCATTTGGGCGATCGAGATAGTCTTGACCTTGTGGGTGAGCAACAAGAGCTGTTCGATGCGCTAAAGGCGCTTGGAAAGCCGATCACGTTGGTTCTGATCAATGGCCGCCCGCCCAGCATCTCGAAGATCGCAAGCGAAGCCAATGCTATAGTCGAGGCTTGGTACCCCGGCGAACAAGGCGGAACTGCCCTTGCCAATATCTTGATGGGTGATGCCAATCCGGGCGGGAAACTGACTGTTACCTTTCCCCGAAATGTGGGGCAGTTGCCCTTCTTCTATAACCATAAGCCAACGGCGCGGCGGGGATATCTATTCTCAGACAAGTCGCCGCTTTATCCGTTTGGCCATGGTCTCAGCTATACTACATTCGAGGTTGGCGCGCCGCAGCTTTCAGCGACCAGCATAGCGGCCAGCGACACTGTTTCTGTCACTGTTCCTGTCAAAAACACAGGCAGCCGCGCCGGCGATGAAGTGGTGCAAGTCTATGTCCGTGACAAGGTCAGCTCTGTCACGCGCTCCGTCATGGATTTGCGCGCATTTAAGCGTGTGACGCTGGCGCCCGGTGAGAGCCGCACCATCAGCTTCACGTTGGGCAAAGAAGCCTTCCAGATGTGGAATGACAAAATGAAGCGCGTGGTTGAGCCTGGGGAGTTTGATATCATGGCCGGCAACAGCTCCGCCCAACTCAAATCTGTGACGCTGACCATCACACAATAGGAGAATGGGCATGTTCAATCGGCGGAGCGCTCTGCTGGGCCTAGGAAGCACGCTTGTTGCGGGCTGCGCGGCGCGCAGAGGCTCGCCCGAGCCTACCCCACCGAGCGTTGCATCGACGCCATCTTTGGCGCGGCTCGCTGCTGACAAAGGCATTAAATTTGGATCAACGGTGGGGGCAGGCCCAGCCAACAGCGGTTCATTCCGCAACCCTGACTATGTTCGCCTGCTGAAGGCCGATTGCGCGATCATTGTGCCCGAAAATGAAATGAAGTGGCAGGCAATTCGACCGTCAGCTGAGACATTTGATTTTGGTCGCTTTGACGAAATGCTCTCTTTCGCCGGAGCCAACGGACTGGAGACGCGCGGCCATACGCTGCTTTGGCACCGTCCGGAATGGATGCCAGCATGGCTTGAAGCGTATGACTTTGGCACTCGGCCTGCAACTGCTGCGGCAGATATACTCACGCGCCATGTTAACACTGTCGCAGAACGTTATCGCGGCCGCATGAGCAGCTTTGATGTCGTAAACGAAGCAGTTTTGCACGACAGCAGCTTAGCTACCACCGCGCTTTCGCGCGCCTTTGGCGACACGCTGGGATTGCTTGATCTCGCCTTCCACTCGGCGCGGAAGGCGCTGCCGGATGCCGAACTAGTCTATAATGACTATATGAGTTGGGAGCCCGGCAATGAAGGGCACCGCGCGGGCGTGCTCCGCTTGCTGGAAGGCTTCAAAGCGCGGGGTGTTCCTGTGGACACTCTCGGCATTCAATCGCATATCCGCATTGATAGCCTCGACGGCCAAACGGGCGTGCCAGCGCGAAACGAACGCGAGTGGCGCCAATTTCTCGATGCCGTGACTGCCATGGGATATGGAATCGCAATCACAGAATTTGATGTGAATGATCAAGTCGCCCCGGCTGGGATCACGGCGCGAGATCAGATGGTTGCGGATTTCGCGAAAGCCTATTTGGACATCATGTTTGCCTATCCGCAGCTCAAAACGGCGCTGCTCTGGGGCATGCAGGATCAGCACAGCTGGCTTCAGAGCTTTAAGCCAC
>DLOX01000009.1 GCA_002478575.1 Sphingomonadales bacterium UBA7473
CCGGATCAAGTCCGGCATGACAGCGAAGTTAGGCCTCTTCCGCCTTGTGCAACCAATCAGCGTGTCTTGGCGCCTTCTTCGTCTCCGCCCACTCGTCGAGCATTAAAGGCGCGACGCGTTTCAGCTCCGCATATTGATCCGGCTTGCCGATGTTGCAGGCCAGTTCCAGCCGGTGGCCATTGGGATCGAAGAAATAGATGGATTTGAAGATGCCGTGGAATGTCGGGCCAAGCACTTCGATCCCCTGCCCTTCGATATGCGATTTTGCGGCGAGCAGCGCGTCCATATCCGCCACTTCAAAGGCGATATGCTGCACCCATTCCGGCGTGTTGGGATCGCGGCTCATCTCCGGCTGCTCCGGCAGTTCGAAGAAGGCAAGCACATTGCCGCCGCCGCAATCGAGGAAGACATGCATGTAAGGATCATAGTCGCCGGTCGATGGCACATGATCTTCAGAGAAGGCACTGACATAGGTCATGCCCAGCACCCGTTCATACCAGCCGACGGTGTCCTTCGCATCCTTGCAGCGATAAGCGACATGATGGATACGGTTGAGCGCGAAGGGGTGGGTCATTCGGCCACCTCCAGCACGCCGCGCTCAATCTGGTCCCGCTCAAGGCTTTTGAACAGCGCCGTGAAATTGCCTTCGCCAAAGCCGTCATCGCGCTTGCGCTGGATGAATTCAAAGAAGACGGGGCCAATTATGGTTTGCGAGAAGATCTGGAGGAGCAAGCGCGGATCGCCATCTTCGGTCGATCCATCGAGCAAAATGCCCCGCGATTGAAGCGCGTCGACTGGCTCACCATGTCCCGGCAAACGCTCTTCCAGCATCTCATAATAGGTCTTGGGCGGCGCAGGCGCGAAGGGCGTCCCAAGCGCCTTCAGCCGATCCCAGCAGGCGGGCAGATCATCGCAGGAAAAGGCGATATGCTGAATGCCTTCGCCATTATAGGCCCGCAGATATTCCTCAATCTGGCCGCCGCCCGCTTTGCCTTCTTCGTTCAAGGGAATGCGGATTTTGCCATCGGGTGCTGTCATCGCACGGCTTTTGAGGCCCGTATATTCGCCCTTGATATCGAAATAGCGGATCTCTCTGAAGTTGAAGATGCGCTCATAATAGTGAGCCCAATGATCCATCCGGCCGCCGTAAACATTATGCGTCAGATGATCGATCAGCTTGAAGCCAGCACCAACAGGATTGCGCTCAACGCCGGGCAGATAGTCAAAATCAATGTCATAGATAGACAAGCCATCTCCGTAGCGATCGATCAAATAGATGATCGCGCCGCCAATGCCGCGAATAGCAGGCAGGCGCAGCTCCATCGGCCCAGTGCGCGTCTCGACAGGCTCAGCGCCGCGCGCCAAGGCCTCGTCATACGCAACCCGCGCATTGCGAACGCGAAAGCCCATGCCGCAAGCAGACGGTCCATGTTCCGCCGAGAAATAGGCGGCGGGGCTTTTGGGTTCATAATTGGCGATCAGATTAATATCGCCTTGCCGCCACAGATCGACATCTTTGGAGCGATGCCGTGCGATCCGGGCAAAGCCCATCCGTTCAAAAACCGGCTCTAGATGGCCCTTTTCAGGCGCGCAAAATTCGATGAACTCAAACCCATCGAGGCCAAGCGGGTTTTCAAAATGATCAGCCATGCCACACGCCTCCAACACGATTTGGTATCATTTGTGACGAATTAAACGCTTGCGCAGATAGTGTCAATTGTTACCAGTTGCCCATGAGCGCCCCGACCCTCGATCTTGATCGCTTCATGCCTTATCGGCTTTCAATTACCTCCAATGCCGTGAGCGAAGTCATCTCCCGCGCCTATGAGCAGCTGTTTGGCCTCAAAATTCCGGAATGGCGGCTGCTTGCTGTGATCGCGGAAGGCGATGGAATCAGTCAGCAAGACATAGGCAAGCGCACCCGGATGGACAAAGTCACGGTCAGCCGCGCCGCCATTGCCATGCAGACACGCGGGCTGATCAAGCAAAAGCCCAATGAACGTGATGGCCGATCTCATCTGCTCATCCTAACGGACTCGGGATATGCGCTTTATCAGCAGGTTGTTCCGAAAGCTCTCGCGTTTGAAGCGCAGCTGTTTGATCATCTAACGGCTGAGGAAATTCAGTCCTTTTCATCAACACTATCCAAGATTGCTGACGCTGCGGAAGCGGCGCTGCGCGCCAAATCTGCTTAGCGCTTACACAGCCCATCTATCCGCCATGCGGATAGCGATTGGATCGTCATTGCAGTGGATGCCCCTTTTTTTGCTGTCTATGCTCAAAGAACCACAGGGAGCCCAGATAACATGCGACTGAGAACGACATTCCTCTCCGCGTCAGCGCTTTTGGCGTTGTCTTCCTTGACGCCGGTCGGCGTGACAATTGCCCATGCGCAAGAGGCTGAAGAAGCGGAAGCAGATGAAAGCGTCATCATCGTGACGGCGCGTAAGCGCGACGAAGATGCGCAAACCGTGCCGATTTCCATTTCAGCCTATTCCGCCGAAAACTTGGTCGAGCGCAATATCACCAACTTGGCAGATCTGGGCAATTCGACGCCGGGCGTGAATATCACCAGCATTGCGGGCGGCACGCTGCAACAAATCTTCATCCGCGGTTTGGCCCCCGCCAATACCGCGAACGACCTCAACGTTGAGGCAAACGTCGGCACCTTCATCGATGGCATTTATCAAACGAGCCGGAACACGCTGGACATTCTGTCGGTGCTAGACATTGGCCAGATCGAAATCGCCAAAGGCCCGCAATCAGCATTGTTTGGTCGGTCAACCTTTGCTGGTGCGCTCAGCATCAAGACGGGAAAGCCAACCGAAACCCTGCAAGGGCGGGTTTCAGCAACGGTGGGCGTGGACAAAGACTATCGCCTTCGTGCTTCAATCTCCGGCCCGCTTTCGGACACGCTTTCGGCACGATTGGCCGGTGGCTACATCACCTATGATGGCTGGGGCGAAAACAGCGCTGAATCGGACAATCTCGGCGGCACAGAAAAATATGCCGTCAGCGCCGCTTTGAAGTTTGAGCCAAGCGCCAACTTCTCGGCCTTGCTGTCAGGCTTTTTGACGGACAGCAAAAGCGAAATGTCGCCCGTTTCGCACTTACCGCTCACCTCCTTCAATTGCGGCGTTCCGAGCACAGCAGCTGCGACACTAGGCTTGTCACAAGTCTATTGCGGCGCTCTGCCCGTAAAGGAAGTCAGCTCAATCACCCCGGGCATGCCCGATACGACCGCGAAAACGCGGCAGATCGCCCTTGAAATGGCGGCGAAGCTAGACGGCGTGAAGATCGTTAGCATCACCGGCTATACGGCCGCCGAAAATGACACGTTTAATGACTTTGACGGGTCAGCAAATGGTGTCTTGCTTGGGGTCTGTGCTGCGGCCAATTGCTTCCCAGCGGGCCCTTACGCGCGGACGACACGCGCGAATTTCTTGTCGATCAGTAAGGAAAAGGTGCGGACCTTCAGCCAAGAAATCCGCCTCCAATCTGACAATGAATCGCCTTTCCAATGGCTGCTGGGCGCCAATTATTTTGATCAAAGAGTGCCTTTGGCTGCAGGCGGTGCCGCAGCGGATCGGGCGGGCCTTGCAGCGAACGAGCGCTTTGTCCAATTGCCACAGGTCGGCACAGTTCCAGCCGCTGGCGTTGGCGCTTATGATTTTACGGCCAATCCCTTCACTGTGGACAATGCCAACTTGCGCCAACTCTCGTCGAGCTGGTCCAGATCTAGCACCAAGACCATGTCCATCTTTGGTGCCCTTGGTTACCAATTCGGAGACTTACGGATCAACGCTGAAGGCCGGTACAATGTAGACCGCAAACGCGCTCAAGTCTTCTCGGTCAACAATCCAGCGGCTGCGCCCGGCATAAACCAATCCATTATCGGAACAAAAACTCCGGCCCCTGGAACCTTCCCAGTCGTGGGCCCGATTTTCGCGAAGACTTTCTCAAGCTTTGCGCCGCGCTTCACCGTTGATTATCAGGTGACTGACGATTTCTTCCTCTATGCGTCCGCAGCTAAGGGCGTTCGCGCAGGCGGGTTCAATACAGCCAATGCGGTCAGTGCGACGGGCATCCTGGCAAGCGAAGTTCCTTATGATGAGGAAGTGAACTGGACTTACGAGGCAGGCTTCAAGAGCCAATGGTTTGACAATCGCGTCAAATTCAACGCGAGCTATTTCCATGTTGATTGGTCAGCCGCTCAAGTCTCCGCCTTTACGGAAAACCCAACAGCGGTCCTCCCATCACGGATCATCCGCAACATTGGCGGCATCAAATCAGATGGCTTTGATGCCTTGTTGGAAATCCAAGCAACCGACGTTTTTGGCATTGGCGGCAGTATCACTTACGCCGATGTTCGCTTCGGCGAAGGCACCTATGACGGCGGTGTGATCGCGCAATGCGTTGTCGGAACCGGCGCAACCGCAACGGCTGCTACCGGTTGCCCTGCTCCAATCGTGATCACTTTGCCAAGCGGGCAAGTACGTGCTGTTCCCGGCCTAGAAGGCAATCGTCCACAGCGGTCGGTCAAATGGCAATGGAACCTGCATGCGACAGCTGATATTCCTTTGTCTAACGACTGGGCCATCGCGGCACGGGTGGACGTGAACTATTCCGGTCCATCCTTCAGCAACTTGATCAACACCAACACTTTTGGGAAGCGGACGTTGACCAATGCTCGGCTCGCGATTGGGAATGATAAATATAATATCGCGATCTGGGCCAATAACCTGTTTGACAAGGTCTATGCCGCAAACTCAATCAACCAGCCGCGCGCTGGCGTGCCCTTCGCCTTCGTGGTGCCAGAAGTTTATCTGGGCGAAGGCCGCCGCATGGGCGTGACGGCTTCGGTCAAATTCTAAGTCAAAACGACAGTCTGGCCCGTCTCTCGAAAGAGAGGCGGGCCCTTTTTGTGCCCTATTGGATCAATGGTCCGCTGGGCCGCCCTCAAGCACGAACCTGCGATCACAATAGCCGCAATCCACAAAGCCGCGCTCGTCTATTTCAAGCCAGACGCGAGGGTGGCCAAGGGCCGCTCCACCAGGGATGTCGCTTGCGCCGTCACAGGCTACGCGGCGGGCTTTGGTTCGGACTGTTTCAGGCGCTTCCATCATGGCGCTGCCCATAGCAAGCTCACGCCTCTGCAATCAAGCGTCGACTGTTTCTTTCGCTTTGGCGCGAACCGCAAGCAAATCTTCGGCGCTGAGATCCAAGCGATCAAGGATCGTCAGGAAGCGCGGCCAAAGCTTGGTCAGAATCAAGTTGCGCTCATGCTCCTTGAGACGAGCAACAGCGCCATCAGCCACAAACATACCGACGCCGCGCTTCACCGTAACATGGCCTTCGTCTTGTAAGCATTGGTAGGCTTTGGCGACTGTCAAAGGATTGGTCCCCGTGTCCGCGGCAAAAGCGCGGACCGATGGCAGCTGATCCCCTTCGCGATACTTGCCCTCAATGATCGCAATCGCAATCATAGTCCGCAGCCGCAAATAGACGGGCAATTCCTCAAGATCAGTCACTGTCATGCCGTGTTAATACAGCAAGGCATGAGCTGAGTCACGCGCTTAGTTTGCGCCGTTCCATATTGTGACAATTGCATCATAATCTGGCCGGGGGCGCTCATCCAATTCGCGAGACGGCGATCCGATGAAGATGTAACCAGCAATGCTGTCATCAGCCGAACCGCCCAAAGCAGCCTTTACATTCGCATTATAGGCTGGCCAGCCGGTCAGCCAGCCACCGACAAAGCCCTGCGCATGGGTGGCGTTGAGCAATTGCATGCAGGCGGCCCCTGCAGACAGCTGCTGTTCCCAAAGCGGTATCTTGCTGCCCACAACGGGCGTTGAAAGCACAACGACAAGGCAAGGCGCTTGGTTGGCGAATTGATCCATGGCTTCAAGCTCAAGCCGACCAGCATCCGGTTTCTCGGCAAGATAAGCTGATTTAAGCAAATCAGCAAAGGCACCACGTTGACCGGCAGGGATGACAATCATCCGCCAAGGCGCGAGCTTGCCATGATCGGGAACCCGCATGGCTGAGCCTAGGATGGCCTCAAGCTGTGCTTCATCAGGCCCCGGCGCGACCATATCGCGCGGTTTGCCGGAACGACGAGTGGCAAAGAAGGATGGAAGCGTGCTGAGATCATTGAACATGGTGACGCGCCTAACATTCGCACCCTTGGCTGGCAATTCTTCCGGACTGCGGCTAGCCCTATCACATGTCGATTTTCCTCTATCTGGCCGCTGCGCTTTCCGCCGATCCGGGGTTTCTCGCGTTGCAGGCCATGGATAACCGCGTGATGACCATCGGATATCGCCTTGCCAGCCGCAATGTTGCCCATTGCCCCAATGCGGTGCCCAATTCGGGCGTCAGCTTTCACAGCCTCGGCCAATATGGCCCTGAAGAGCGGAGCCGCGTGGCGAGAACATTCGGCCAAGGCGCTGGGCCTAGGGTCATGGCCGTCGCCAAGAATAGCCCAGCGGAAAAGGCAGGCCTGCTTCCCAATGACCTAATCCTCGCGGCGGGCGACGCACGGCTTGGAGAGGCCCTGACGCCCAAGCCAACGATGGATGCAGTTTTGCGAGTGAGGAAGGCCTTTGCCGCTGGACTTGCGCAGGGGCCATTATCAGTGCGCGTAAAGCGCGGATCGGCCGAGAAAGAGCTCATGATCCCAAGGCACCCCGCCTGCCCTTCAACCATCGAGCTTTTCCCTTCGTCGAAGCGTGAGGCAGCCGCCGACGGCAACATGCTGCAAATCAGCAGTGCGATGGTCGAACAAACGCAAAGCGATGATGAGCTTGCGTTCATCTTGGCCCATGAAATGGCGCATAACATTCTTCAGCATCCGGCGCGGCTTGATCGGATCGGTCGGAAGAAGGCCAATATTCTCGCGACCGAGATAGAGGCAGACAAGCTGGCGGTGCGCTTAATGGCAGACGCAGGCTATGATCCCTTTGCCGCTGCTCGCTTCTGGGCGAGATACGGGCGTGGGCCTAAGCATGGCATATTGTCTGATGGCACACATATGCGGAGCAAAGATCGCGTGGAGTTGCTCCTCACCGAAGCTGGTAAGATCGAAGCAGGGAAAATTGTGCGACCAACTGCGCAATAAAATGTCTTGAGAGCGCATAAAAGCACGCTACTGTCCGTCGCTTAGGGAAGCCCGGCCAACAGACCGGAAAAGAGGGAGCTATTTCATGGCAACAGCTGCGCCAGACGCATCGACATTTGATACCAAAACCATCCTAGGCCACCCAAGAGGATTATTCGTCCTCTTCTTCGCCGAAATGTGGGAACGCTTTTCTTACTATGGCATGCGGGCGCTGCTGATTTTCTACCTCACCAAGCATTGGCTCTTCTCAGACAAAGATGCGAGCGTCATTTACGGCGCTTACACGGCCCTTGTGTACATCACGCCCGTGATCGGCGGCTATATAGCGGATAAATATCTGGGGCAGCGAAAGGCTGTGCTGTACGGCGCGGTTCTGCTGACTTTCGGCCATTTCATGATGGGCTTTGAAGGCACGGGAGGGCAAGACCCTGCCGCACTTAACATTTTCTGGCTGGCCCTTGCCTTCATCATTGTTGGTTCAGGCTTTCTAAAAGCCAATATCTCGGTGATTGTTGGCCAGCTCTATCCGCGAACTGACGTTCGCCGCGATGGCGCTTACACAATCTTCTACGTCGGCATCAACTTGGGCGCTGCCATGGGTGCGCTGCTCTGCGGATATTTGGGCGAAACCTATGGCTGGTCATATGGTTTTGGTGCGGCAGGCTTCGGCATGTTGCTTGGGCTGTTGGTCTTCATCTGGGGCAAGCCTCTCTTGATGGGCAAGGGCGAAGCCCCTGATGCCGCAAAGCTTGCGGCACCGGTTGCGGGAATTAAGTTTGAATGGCTGCTTTATTTGCTCGGCATCGTCATCGTTGGCATCTGCTGGTGGCTGGTGCAAAATCAGGCTGTGGTTGGCGGTGTGCTTGGTCTTTCCGGCGCCATTCTCGTTTCCTACATTCTTTACACGTCCGTGCTTAAGCTTCCTGCTGAAGACCGAGACCGCATTTTTGCCGCGCTCTTCCTCATCTTGGGATCGATCCTTTTCTGGGCCTTGTTTGAACAAGCGGGTTCGTCCTTGAACCTTTACACGGATCGCTATGTCGATCGCGGCGGCGTGCCGGCTTCGGTCTTCCAATCGATCAACTCAATCTACATTGTTACGCTTGGGCCGCTCTTCGCTGCCCTGTGGGTCTGGTTGGGGCGAAAAGGCATGGAACCATCGGCTCCCGCCAAGTTCGGGCTTGCGATGCTCCAATTGGGCATTGGCTTCCTAATCCTAGTGGCAGGCGCTGCGAACGGCGTAATGACGCCGGTTCTCTTCATCTTCCTCATCTACTTGTTCCACACAACGGGTGAGCTTTGCCTCTCTCCCGTCGGTCTATCGGCTATGAATCGCTTGGCCCCGGCTCATATGGCGAGCCTGATCATGGGGACTTGGTTCTTTGCTTCTGCAACCGGCAATTTCGTGGCAGGCCTCATCGCTGCGGCCACAGGTTCTGAAAGCGCAAGTGGCGAAGGCGCTGGCCAGCAGACCGTGCTGGACGTCTATTCGACCATTGGTTGGATCGCGATTGGTGCAGGCGTTGCGGTCATACTTATCTCGCCGCTCATCAAGAAACTGATGCACCTCGACACTTTGAAAGACGCATGAGGCAAACCCAATGAAGACCATCTTGAAAGCAACGCTCTCCCTTATGGCTCTGAGCGTTGCTGCGGCTCCGGTTGTGGCAAAGGATAAGGATAAGAAGGACGAAGCCAAGGCTCCAGTGGCTAAGGCAGCTCCTTTCAACAAGGATCCTTACCCCTCAACCTACAAAGCCTATCCGGGCATCGCGACAGCCATCACCAATGTGACCATTTATGATGGCGAAGGTGGACGGATCGAAAAGGGCACCATCCTGATCCGGGATGGCAAGGTGGAGAAATTGGGCGCGGATGTCTCTGTGCCTGAGAATTACCAGACCATTGATGGCAAGGGTCGCTGGGTTACGCCAGGCATCATTGATGTTCATTCTCATTTGGGGAATTACCCCTCACCCGGCGTGGATGCACATTCTGACGGCAACGAAGTGACCAGCCCTGTTCGCCCAGAAGTTTGGGCTGAACATAGCGTCTGGCCGCAAGATCCGGGCTTCGCGCGTGCGCTGGCCAATGGCGGGGTTACAGCGCTGCAAATTCTCCCCGGCTCGGCCAATCTGTTCGG
>DLOX01000177.1 GCA_002478575.1 Sphingomonadales bacterium UBA7473
TCTGCAGAACCCTCACCCGCTCATGCTGAGCCTGTCGAAGCATGTGGCGAAACAGCTCACAAATCACCCTTCGACAAGCTCAGGGTGAGCGGATAGGCATAACTGCTAATATGGACCTACCACCCACCCTGCCTGTCCCTTTACAAAGCTGGTTTGACAGCCGGGGCTGGACCGTGCGCCGTGCCCAGTTGGAAATGCTGGCGGCGGCCGAAGCTGGCGAAAATGCGTTGCTGACCGCACCCACTGGATCGGGAAAGACCCTCGCCGGATTTCTGCCCGTGCTTGCCGAATTGGCGGAAGGCGCGCCTGATGGGCTGCACACACTTTATGTCTCCCCGCTAAAAGCCTTGGCCATTGATGTGCGGCGGAACCTGCTTAGCCCGGTCGAAGAGCTTGGCCTTCCCATCCGGATTGAAGCGCGGACCGGAGACACGCCATCAGATCGGAAGAAACGTCAGCGCGAGAACCCACCGCACATTCTCCTGACCACGCCAGAGAGCTTGAGCCTGCTTCTGTCTTATCCTGATGCGGCGATGATGTTTGCTGGCCTGAAGACGATCATCATCGATGAAGTCCATGCTTTTGCGCCCTCGAAGCGCGGGGACTTGCTGGCTCTGTCAATGTCACGGTTGCAGGGACTAGCACCGGGCATGCGCCGTGTCGCTTTGTCAGCGACTGTCTCTGAACCCCAAGCCTATCTCGATTGGCTGGGCGGCGGACGGCTTGTCGTTGGCGATGCCGGTGCCGCGCCTGATCTTGAAATCCTGATCCCCAATGATCGCATCCCTTGGGGTGGGCATTCGGGCAAATATGCCGTGCCGCAGGTGATGGCAGAGGTAGAGACGCACAATACGACACTCATCTTCTGCAACACGCGGGGGCTGGCCGAGCTGATCTTTCAGGAGCTGTGGAGCGCCAATGAACTGAAGCTCCCGATTGGCATCCACCATGGCAGTCTGGATGTGGAGGCGCGGCGGAAGGTTGAAAATGCCATGGCCGATGGACGGCTGCGGGCCTTGGTGGCGACGGCCAGTCTCGATCTCGGGGTTGATTGGGGCAATGTTGATTGCGTCATCCAAATGGGTGCGCCCAAAGGATCTTCGCGGCTGCTGCAACGGATTGGCCGCGCCAATCATCGCCTTGATGCGCCTAGCGAAGCCGTGATCGTCCCCGGCAATCGTTTCGAGTATCTGGAGGCGAGGGCCGCACTGGATGCGGTGGCACAAGGGCAATTGGATGGCGAGCCGTTCCGTCCCGGTGGCCTCGATGTGCTGGCCCAGCATGTCATGGCCTGTGCTTGTGCGGAGCCATTTGATGCGGCGGACTTGCTGGCCGAAGTCCGTTCCGCTGCGCCCTATGCTCAGCTAGAGGCAGAGACATTTGATCAGGTTTTGAACCTTATCTCCACTGGCGGCTATGCGCTGAAGGCCTATGATCGCTTTCGCCGACTGGTCCAGCAACCCGATGGTCGGTGGCGCATTGTCCATCCCCAAGTCGCCGCCCAACATCGGCTGAATGCTGGCATCATTGTCGATACGCCGATGCTGACCGTGCGGTTCAAGGGCGGACGAAAACTCGGTCAACTCGATGAATATTTCGCAGCCAGCCTTTCGCCCGGCGATACCTTCATCTTTTCCGGCATCGCGCTTGAAGTCGACAAGATCGAAGCGACGGACCTTTATGTGCGAGCCACCAAACGCCGCGCCCGCATCCCAAGCTATAATGGCGCACGCATGCCACTGACCACCCACTTGGCGGAGCGGGTGCGCAGCCTGCTCCATGATCAAAACCAATGGAGCCGCTTTCCCGCGGATGTGCGCGAATGGCTGGAGATGCAGCGGCTGCGCTCGCTCATCCCCGCCCCGCATGAGCTACTTGTCGAGACTTTCCCCCGCGAAGGCCTCCACTATCTTGTCGCGTACAGCTTTGAAGGCTGGAACGCCCACCAAAGCCTTGCGATGCTCTTGTCAAAACGGATGGAAGCGCGTGGGCTTAAACCGGTCGGCTTTATCGCCAGCGACTATGCCTTCGCGCTTTGGGGGCTGGAGCCCGTTCATGATCCGCGCTCGCTCTTCTCAGCTGATATCTTGAAGGATGAATTTGTCGACTGGATCGAGAATTCGGCCCTTCTGAAGCGCGCCTTTCGCGAAGTCGCCATCATTGGTGGCTTGGTCGAGCGGCAACAGCCGGGCAAGACAAAGTCTGGCCGCCAAGTGACCTTTTCAACCGATCTGATCTATGATGTGCTGCGCCGATACGAGCCAGATCATATCCTCTTGAAAGCTGCGTGGGAGGATGCGCGGGCGCGGATGACCGATGTTGGAAGGCTTGGCGCGTTGCTTGACCGCGCACAGGCCAGCATCGTCCACAAAGCGCTTCCGCAAATCTCTCCGCTCGCGGTTCCGGTGATGGCCATGATTGGCCGCGAACGGATCAGTGGGGGCGATTCTGACGAGGCTTTGATCCTTGAAGCGGAAGGGCTAGCGAGGGAGGCCATGGCGTGATACTCTCCTTCGCATAGGAGAGGAGGCCGTCATCATGAAACGCCTGTTCGTAATGCTTGCGCTCATCGCAAGTCCAATTGCCGCCCAAGAGGCCACACCAGAATCCATTTCCGATCATCCGGCGGAAATCCTCACGGCAGGTGAAGATTCCAACAATCGCATGACCGTGCCTGTGATGATCAATGGCCAAGGTCCGTTTCAGTTCATCGTCGATACGGGGGCTGATCGCAGCGCCATTTCAGAAGAGCTGGCCAAGAAACTGGCTTTGCCTGAAGATAGGAAAGTGCGGCTCGTTTCGATGAGTGGCGTCGATCAGGTCAGCACGGTACGTGTCGCCAGTCTGGCTGTTACGGCCAATCGCCAGATCAAGAATGTCGTGCTGCCCGCATTGCGGCAGCATCATCTGGGCGCGGATGGGTTGTTGGGCGTTGATGCTTTGAAGGGCCAGCGCATCCATCTCGATTTTGCGGGTCAGACCGTCACGGTGGAACCTGGCACCAAAGAAAAGCGCGAAAAGCGCGATCCCAGCATCATCGTCGTTCAAGCCCGGTCGCGGCTCGGTCAGCTCGTCTTGGTTGATGCCGATGCTAATGGCGAAGAGGTGTGGGTCGTCGTGGATACAGGGGGGCAGAATAGCGTCGCCAACAGCGCCATGCGCCGCGTGATGGCGCGCCAAGGCTCGGTCGATAGCTTCAAGCAAATCAGCTTGATGAGTGTTGTGGGTGATCGGGTCCCTGCTGAATATACGATTGTTGGGTCCATGCGGATCGGCGGCATAAAGATGGGCAATGCGGCTGTCGCCTTTGCCGATGTGCACCCTTTCCGTAAATTCGGCCTCACCAAGCGGCCAGCCATGTTGCTGGGGATGGAAGGGCTCAGATCCTTCCGTCGCGTGACGATCGATTTCGCCAACAAGGAAGTCCGGTTTCAAGTGCCCGACGGCATAACGGGGGCAGCTTCGAAATAGGCAGCCAAAGCCTATTTCAGTTTTGACTGCTTGATTTCGCCGCTGCCAGCCGGAAGGCTAAACAACATGCCATCTTCACCGACGGTCAGTGGGCCTTGGTAACGTGCGGGTGCATCTCCCACAAAGGCGGGATTGAAGAATTTCGATGGCAGAGGCGGCACGATGTGGCTGAGGACGAGATGCTTCACGCCTGCTTCCTGTGCTGATTCGGCAGCTTCTTCTGGGCTGGCGTGATAGTTGAGGATGTCCTTGGTGATCTGGGCCATATTCTTGATGCCCTTTTGCTCAAAACCCGCTGACATCATGTTCACAAGCTTGGGCTGAAGCGCTTCATGTACCAACAGGTCCGCGCCCTTTGATGCGGCAATCAGCGAGGCCGATTTCTTGGTGTCTCCACTGAACACGATCGAGCGGCCCTTATAATCAAAGCGATAGCCAAGCGCTGGCTTTACCGGGCCATGATCGACTTGGATCGCAGTGACCCGCAAACCGCCTTGATCATAGATGACGGCGCGGTCGCTGCCTGCTGGGAGAGAGAAGGGCATGGCGACGCCGCCTGCGCCGGAGGGCGGGACGATGGAGGGGCCATGATGGGCGATGCGATGGCCATCGTCTATTTCATACGCGGCCTTGAAGCCTGCCACGACTTTCTCGACCCCCGTCTCACCATAGATGGGGAGCGGGCTGGTGGCGCTGCCGCTGGTCCAGCGACCCATCAGCAAAGGCCCCAGCCCATCAATATGGTCCGAATGAAAATGGGTGAGGAACAGCGCCTCAACCTTGCTGAGCGGTAGCCCCATCATGCTGATATTCCGACTGCCGCCTTCGCCAATATCCACAATGAAGATGCGTTTGCCTGCGATCACCACGTTGCAAGGGCCGGCACGATCGGGGCTGGGGAGAGGCGATCCAGTGCCGCACAGCGCGACATGCAATCCATCGGGCAGATTAGCGCTGCTGTCTCGCCCGACTCGATCCATCACGGCGCGTTCAAACAAGGCAGAACCGATTTCGGCTTGCCAACTTTTGACCGCGATGCCGCTGATCAGAGCAACTGCGGCAACGGCAACCAAAGCCATGGTGCGCTTGCGCATGACAAACCTCCCCTGTTTCTCTTTCAGGGATGAACATGAGGCGAGACGCGCTTTGGATCAATGCAAATGATCGCATATGCTTGATTTGGCTTTGCAAAATGCAAAAGCGCGGTTCGCAATTTGCGAATCCAGTCTCGCTCTGATCATCGCCACACGACGGAAAACCAGGCTTTTCGCATTTGGCATGCCCGTTGCTTTGATGGGGGCATGAGACTTAACATCCTATTGAGCATGATCGCCGGCCTTGCTCTCTCCGCCTGCGCCACGATGGAGCGGCCCCGCAATGCGGAAGGCAGTCTCTATGCTGCGCAGCAAGGTTATCGAGGGAAAGCGCCTGCCGCCATCGCATGCCGCGCAGCATCTATGCCTGCAGAGCTTCAGCTGCTCGGCTATATCGCTCCCGAACAATGGGCGAATGCCGCTGACCTTCTTTCTACGGGGGATCGGCTGCGGCTGACGGTCAGTGGGGATAAGGATCATTTGACCGGCAGCTATGTGATCTCCGCCGATGGTGCGATCGTATTGCTGGGTCGTCTTCGTTTTCATGCGGAAGGAAAAAGAGCTGCTTCGCTTGAAAGCGAGATTGAGCGATACCTGATTGCGCGCGGACTCATCCGAGGCCTCGCCAACGGTGTTCGCTTGACCCAGACCGAACTGAGCGGCGCATCTATCGCGGTTTCCGGTGCTGTGTTTGAGGCAGGCACCGTGCGCATTGGAGAGCGACAAGCAGAGGTGCGCTCGCTCAACATCTCCAACATCGTCAGTGGCGACATGAATGTGGGACGAACCCTGAGCAATGCTTTGAGAGCTGCCGGAGGCGTGCGGCCTGATGCTGATCCGCAATCGCTTTATGTTGTGCGTGGGCAGCGCTGGACCCGTGTCGATATGAGCGGGGCGCTTGATGGTCGCTTGGCGATAGACCTGCCCGTCACCAGCGGAGACCGAGTCATCGTGCCCTCGCTCGGTTGTTTGCAGGACAAGCTTGTCCGCCCTTCGCCGATCACAGCCCCGGGCATCCGGGTTTTCTTGTCCAACCTTTCGCGCCCGGCGGCAAGCAATGCCTCTTCCGCGATTGGCAAGGACTCAACCAGCCTGCCTTATGGCACCCGCTTCCTCCAAGCTTTGGTGTCGGCCAATTGCGTCGGTGGATCCGCCATGAACGCGGGGCGCTCGGCAGTGCTGATTTCGCGCAATCCGGTGACGGGCCAATCCGTCGTCATTTCGCGCTCCATTGAGCGACTTGTGCGAAGCGCAGACCGCGATACTTATGATCCCTATCTGATGCCCGGCGATGCCATTGCTTGCTATGACAGTGCGGCCATGAACCTGCGCGATGTGATCAGCACGGTGAGCGAAGCGGTGACGCCCTATGTCCTCTTCCAAAATATGGACTGACGATGATCCGTCAGGTCATAGAAAAGCCGCGGCTTTTGCTTCGAGCCTGGGCGGTGCTGCGCGATGGCTTGCCGTCGCGCGGCCGCTATGGGCGCTATTTGAAGATGATCCTTCCGCCCTTGCTTGGCATTTGGGGTGCGACGGCGGCCTATCTGATGTTCGCGCCGATTGTTTATGAAAGCAATTTCACTTTGATCCTGCCGGGATCAGGCGCGGGCGGCACATTGAATGTGGAGAGTATTGGCCAAGCCCAATCGACCAGCACTTCCGCCTTCTCCAGCCCGACGCTCAGCCCCACCGAAAATTACAAACGCTTGCTGATGGCGGATGTCACGCTTCGCTCCGCCGCGGTCCGTGTGAAGATGGAGCAAGGCAGCTTTCCTGATCCCCAAGTGAAGCTGATCGATCAAACCAATTTGATCGAAGTGCAGGTGACAGGCCCAGCACCGGGTGCGGCCAAGGCGCGGGCATTGGCGCTGCGAGCGGCTTTCCTGTCTCAGCTTGATCGACTGAGGAAGGACGAAGCGGAAAAGCGCGAAGCATCCGATGCAAAACATTTGAAAGCGCTGGAGGCTAAGGTCGGCGAGGCGCAGCGCAAGCTGATCAGCTTTCAGGCGGCCAATGGCCTTGTGTCTTTGGATCAGTTCAACAGCCGGATCGCGGGGATCGATGCTTTGCGCGAAAAGGAGCGAGAGGCGCGAACCGCGCTCGCCCAGCAGGTGGCCGAAACCGGGCGTTATGTTGGCGTACTTGGAACCGGCACGGGGGCGGCCAACCAGATGCTGCGGCTGAAATCTGATCCGGTCTTCCAAAAGCTCGCTGAGCGTTATGCGGCGCTGGATGCTGATGCCGAACAGAAGTCCGCCTCGCTTGGCAAAGCCCATGGCGAAATGGCGCTCGCCAATGGAGAGCGGCAATCCTTGCGCAAGGCGATGGCGAAGCGCGGGCAGCAGCTCACGGGCTTGGGTGAAGTGGCAATACTCCGCCAAATGGATTTGTCCGTTTCAGACGGGCGATCAAGCTTGATGACTGGTATGGTCACCAGCGAAGTGCGCAAGACGGGTGCACAAGCCGCGCTCTCGGCGATTAGAGGCGATCTCTCCCGCGAAGGGGCACGCGCCAATGGTTTGATGGCGCAGGCCTCTGTGCTGGCCGATCTGACGCGCGATCATCGCATTGCGGAAGCGGTCTTTTCTTCTGCGCTTGCACGGCTCGATACCAATAAGCAGGACCCATTTGCCTCTTACCCGCTGGTGCAAACGCTGGAGGAGCCTTCGCTGCCCAAAAAGCCCGCCGCGCCTTCGCTCTTGCTCGCGCTTGGCGGTGCCTATGCGGCCAGCTTCTTCCTCCTCATTGGCTTTGGACTCTTATGGCTGCGCCAACCGCTGATCCGCAAACTCCTGCCGA
Source organism: Sphingomonadales bacterium UBA7473 (assembly GCA_002478575.1). Lineage (GTDB taxonomy): Bacteria > Pseudomonadota > Alphaproteobacteria > Sphingomonadales > Sphingomonadaceae > Aquisediminimonas. The sequence goes on from DLOX01000177.1 coordinate 7,368, forward strand.
ACGGCTGATCGTCTGGACGCTTTTGAGCACCTGGTGGCTCTGGCTGATCGGCGGGCTCTATATCATTGGCCCGGTGCTTGGCTGGTTGCTGGGCGCGCTGATCGTGAAGGATGCTTATCTGGCCCCGGGCCTGCCGCCATCGGCGCGGTTGGGGCGCATGAACGCCTCGCTTTGGACGTGGCTGGGCGGGATGGCAGCGATGCTGGTCATCTTGCTGATCGGTCATGCCAATGCAGGGCTGGACGCAGCGGCCACGATGAAGTCCGCCATCGGCTGGGCCAAGGGTTGGGCGTTGCTTGCCCTTTTCCCCTTGGCAGGGGCGCTGCTGCCGATCCGCGCCGAAGTCATTTACCGCGCCATTTGTCGATTGGGGCGGCAGACTTTGTGCCTGTTGCCGCTGTTCTTGCTCGCGCCTTTCATTGGCTTGCCCGGAGAGCTTTGGGTCTCTCCGCTGAAAGTCATAGGCGGTTCGGGGGACGAATATTTCGCCGTGACCCTCTTCACGCTGGAGCCCGGCACCGGGGTGCCGCGCTGGCAGTTTTTCGCGCCATGGTCTCCGGCGGCGGGGATGGTCGCGGTCATCTATTTCCTTTGTGCGCTGGAGGAGAAGGATCTGAAGTGGAGAGCGATCGGCGTGACAGCGGCGTTTGCGATTGCCTTGATGTCGCAATCACGGCTGGCCCTTGTGGCGCTGGCAATCATCTGGCCGATTGCGTGGGGCGTGTCTCGGCTCAATCGTCCTTGGGCTTGGTTCGCGGCGATCCCAGTGGCAGTGCTCGGAAGCTGGCTTGCGCCAATGTTCATGGACATGGTCGATCAAGCCCAATCCGATTTCGCAGGCGCCCGCGCCGATTCCAGCCGCGTCCGCGCCGCCCTTGGCCGCATCGCCATCGAACGGTGGCACAATGAAGCCTATTGGTTCGGCCACGGCATTGTGGAGCGCGGGCCGCACTTGGTCGAATATATGCCCATTGGCAGCCACCATAGCTGGTACGGACTGTTGTTTGTGAAGGGCCTGCTCGGCCTGATCGCCTTGGCGGTGCCAATGGCGGTGAGCTTCGCGGTCTGCGTGTGGCGGGCATTAGGGAGCAGCATCGGCCGCACTGGCTTGTCGATGATGCTCGTCTACACGCTCTACAGCTTTGGCGAGAATTTGGAGGTGCTGACTTACCTGTGCTGGCCGGCGCTGGTGATTGTGGGAATTGCGATGCGGGAGCGATAGGTTTTGGCTTTTCTTGGTGCCTTGGTGTCTTGG
>DLOX01000157.1 GCA_002478575.1 Sphingomonadales bacterium UBA7473
GATGAAGTTGGGCGTGCCGAACAAAGGCGAATCCTTGGCAGGTTCTGTTTCAAACACGTCAAGTGCCGCGCCACCGACTTGGCCGCTATCGAGTGCGTCCTTCAAAGCGGCTTCATCGATCAACCCGCCACGCGCGCAGTTGATGATGCGCACGCCTTTCTTGGTCTTGGCCAGATTTTCACGGCTGAGGATATTGCGGGTCTGGTCCGTCAGCGGCGTGTGGAGCGTGATGAAGTCAGCGCGGCCAAGCAGACCATCAAGGTCGACCTTCTCTATGCCCATTTCGATGGCACGCTCTGGCGTCAGGAACGGATCGAACGCGACAACCTTCATCTTCAGGCCCAAAGCGCGCGACGCAACGATGGAACCGATGTTACCCGCGCCGATCAGGCCAAGCGTCTTGCCCGTCACTTCAACGCCCATGAAGCCGTTTTTGGGCCAAAGGCCAGCTTGGGTCTGAGCGTTCGCCTCTGGCAATTGACGGGCAAGCGCGAACATCAAGGCAATGGCATGTTCAGCCGTTGTGATCGAGTTGCCGAACGGCGTGTTCATCACGACCACACCCTTGGATGAGGCCGCAGGGATGTCGACATTGTCGACGCCGATGCCTGCGCGGCCAATGACCTTCAGGTTAGTCGCTGCATCGAGGATCGCTTTGGTCACCTTGGTGGAAGAGCGGATCGCAAGGCCATCATAGTCGCCAATCATTGCGATCAGCTCTTCTGGCGTCTTGCCGGTGATTTCATCCACTTCGCAGCCGCGTTCACGGAAGATGGCTGCTGCATTGGGATCCATTTTGTCGGAAATGAGAACTTTGGGTTTGGTCATTTATGCCTCCGTCGCCCCCGCGAAGGCGGGGGCCTGTTTGGACTTACGTAAAACTTGTTCAGGGGCTCCCGCCTTCGCGGGAGCGACGCGCTATTGCTTCAATTCAGCCCAAGCCCAATCGAACCAGGGCCCAAGCGCTTCAACATCAGCGGTATCAACCGTCGCGCCGCACCAGATGCGCAGGCCGGCAGGAGCATCGCGATAACCCGCAATGTCATAGGCAGCGCCTTCAGCTTCAAGCAGGCCAGCGAATTTCTTGATGAAGGCTTCATCAGCGCCGTCAACGGTCAAGCAGACGGACGTGGTCGAGCGGGTCGCTGCATCTTTCGCCAAATGCCCGAGCCAAGGCCGATCCTCAACGATCTTGCCAAGCGCTGCAGCATTGGCATTGCTCCGAGCCATCAGGCCTTGCAAGCCACCAACGGACTTGGCCCATTCAAGCGCGAAGATGACATCTTCAACTGCGAGCATCGAAGGCGTGTTAATCGTCTCGCCCTTGAACACGCCTTCGGCCAAGGCGCCCTTTGAAACGAGGCGGAAGACTTTGGGAAGCGGCCAAGCGGGCGTGTAGCTTTCAAGCCGCTCAACAGCGCGTGGGCCCAAGATGATGACGCCATGCGCCCCTTCCCCGCCCAGCACTTTCTGCCAGCTGAAGGTGGTCACATCGAGCTTGTCCCAGGGCATATCATAGGCAAACACAGCCGAGGTCGCGTCGTTGAAGGTCAAGCCTTCGCGTGCATCGCTGATCCAATCGCCATTGGGAACCCGCGCGCCCGAAGTCGTGCCATTCCAAGTGAAGACCACGTCATTGGTCCAATCAACGGACGCGAGATCAGGGATCTCACCATAAGGCGCGTTCAGCTCCGTGGCGTTTAATTTCAATTGCTTGTTGACGTCTGTCACCCAGCCTTCGCCAAAGCTTTCCCACGCCATCATGGTGACGGGCTTTGCGCCCAGCATCGTCCACATCGCCATTTCGATAGCGCCTGTGTCTGATCCGGGAACAATCCCGATCCGATGCGTATCAGGCACTTGCAGCACGTCGCGCATCAAATCGATCGCGAGCTGCAAACGTGATTTGCCAATCTTGGCACGGTGAGACCGGCCGAGCGATTCGGTTTGAAGTTTGGTGGCATCCCAGCCCGGCGGCTTTGCACAGGGGCCCGAGGAAAAATATGGACGCACAGGTTTATGCGTTGGTTTGGTAACAGTCATGTAAGCGTCTCCTTGCAGAGAGCAGCGCGGCGTTGGGACCGCGTGGCCCGGAGCCGCACCTAGTGGCGAGCGGTAAATTGTCAATGAACAATTAGCTCGATCAGCCTTTTCAAGGATGGATGTTGCGTTCTGAAGACAGGGAATATTCTAGCTTAGAGGCTCAACGGCCGTGAACGGGCAACCCAATCGAATGCTTGACACCCAGCCCCCATGCTTTAGCCGAAAATTCGCGGAGTTGCTTATCATCGCATGTACAGGGATGAAGCGGCGCATGGCCGAAGATGGGGCGTTCAAGGGCACAGATGTTGGATTTGCGGTTGGCCCAGCGCTGACGCGGATTACCTTGTTTGGCGATTTCGAAGTTCATGCGCCTGATGGTTCGCCCATTCCCATTGCCAATCGCCGCGCCCGTGCCATCCTTGCGATGATCAGCGTTGATCCGGAACGTCTCATTGCGCGCGAGACGCTGATCAAGCTGCTTTGGCCCGGACGGTTTGAGGCGCAAGCCCGGGCGAGCCTGCGTCAATGTTTGCTTGAGTTAAGCAAGCTGCTGGAAGCCAGTGGCTGCGCCATCTTGTCTGTTTCGCGCGATCGGGTTGGGTTGATTGCGGACTCTGTCCAAACAGATCTTGGCGATCTGGACCATGCGTTGACCGTCGGTGACGTGGAGCTCGCAAAGAGCGTGCTTCATGCAATTGGCGTGAAGCCCTTGCTGGATCAAATGCATATCAGCGATGGGTTTGATGCTTGGGTCAAGTCGGCCCGAGAAGAATGCGATGGCCGGATCAGCGCCAAGATTGCAGACGCGGCAGCGGTGCTCCAACGGGCAGGAAAGAAAGCCACTGCTGCGAAACTAGACGAAGCGTGGTCCATTCGAGAAAAGCCGAAGGGATTGGCGGCGCCCCCTGCCCCCTTGGTCCAAGAGCGGACGCGGATCGCGGTCCTCCCTTTCCACGCCATTGGCGCAGGCGATGGCAGCGATTATTTTGCCGACGGGATTGTGGACGAGCTAATTTCGACGCTTGGCCAAGTGCCGCAATTGTTGATCGCTGGGCGGACATCCTCCTTCCATTTCCGTGATTCAAAACTGCCGCCGCCTGAGATTGCGAGCGCTCTGGGCGTCTCCCACCTCATCGAAGGTTCGGTCCAACGCCAAGGGGAACGCGTCCGCATTCATATCCGCTTGATCGACGGGGAAAACGGATTTGAGCTTTCCGGCCAGCGGTTTGATGGAACGCTCGACGATGTGTTCGCGCTTCAAGAAACCGTGGCTCAGGCAGTGACGGCTGCTATCGGCACGGCGCTGGGTGTCGCCATGCAACCCCCGCTGGTCCATGGACTGACACATAGCCATGAAGCCTATGACCTCTATCTCCAGAGCAGGGCGCTCAGCTACAACATGTTTGGAAACGGTGCGCTCGATTCTGCGGTCAAGTTGCTGGACATGGCCGTAGCGCTCGATCCAGATTTTGCCGAGGCATGGCTTTTGAAAGGCGAAGTTCACCAGCTGATCGCCATTTACACGGCTTGCCTTGATCGCCCGGCACAGTCGGCACAGATGGCAGAAAGCGTCGAGCGCGCGCTGGCGATCAACCCCAACCTGGGCCAAGCTTATTCGTTGCTCGGTTTTCACCAAATGGTGAACAATGATTTTGTTGGCGGACTGGACCTTGCTTTCAAAGGATATCAACTGGAGCCGAATAATCCACAGGTCGCGATGCGACTGGGCTCGTATCTGATATTCTGCGGACTAACCGAAAATGGTATGCGGTATGTAGAGGAAGCCCTTGCGCAAGACCCAGTCGATGGCCGCAAATATCTGCTGCGCGGTTGCGGGCATTTCAATCGGGGCAACATTGATGCCGCAGTTACAGATCTTCAGCGTTCGGTCGATCTGGGCTTTCCGTCCATACCTCTAGCGGTGGTCACGGCGGCCAAGGGCCAGCATGCGCTTGCGGTCGAGCTCTATATGCAAACCCGACTGTTGATGAACAAATCGATTTTTCCGCCTGCCGGGACCACGCCGATGACGCCGGAGGTGATGGACGCCTATTGGCTGGTCGCGGCCAAGGGGGTGTGCAGCGGGGTGTCCGAGGACCGCGAAACTTACTGCCGCACGCTCGATTTTGTGCACATGACGATGTACGATAAGGGCGATATGTCGATTGCCGCACCCGCCGTGTTCATGGGTTATATCGACATGTTGTTCAAAACGCTGGGGGAAAAGATTTCTCCGCCCAACATCACGGCGCTCATGTACATCTGGGCCGATGTCGACCCGATCCGCCAGATTTGGCAGCATGAAGAATTTATACCTTTTGCGCAAAGGATCGGCATGGCGGCAGCGTGGGACAAATATGGTTGGCCAGACTTGCTCCCGGTGCCGAGCAATCGCTGATTGACGCTTTATTGACGCTTTATTGACGGCCCGGCGGATTGACGGCTGACGCCACGTAAACGCAATATCTCACTCAAGGATCGCAGACAATTTGAACAGCACAAGGCAGGGCGGAAAAGCCCGTTTCTGCCGCCAAGAAAGCTGTGTCTGCGCAGATGGAGATGCTCGATGAGCAGACCCATCACATCCTAGAAACTTTGTGAAAGCTGCCTCGTGGGGAGGGAGCATATGAAGTGGAGAGAGACAATGAAAAGCATGAAGAAAATGATGATTGGCACCGCAATGATGGTTGCCGCTGCGCTGACGGCGCCTGCGATGGCGCAAGAGTCGAGCTATAAATATGGCAGCGTCTGGGAAACCAGCCGGATCAAGATCATGCCCGGCCAGTTCGAAAATTACATGGATTGGCTTTCCAAAAACTGGAAGCGCAATCAGGAAGCCCTGAAGGCCGATGGGATGGTCATCGATTACCATGTTCTTGCCGTCAATGATCGCCGCCAGGATGAACCGCATCTGATCCTGATCATCGAATATAAGGATTATATGACCACTGCTCAGCTCGAAGCGATGCAGAAGAGAGTCAACGCGTTGATGGCGCAAGACAATCGCAGCGGATCGACAGCCAATGCTGCCCGCGGCGCAATGCGCGAGCAAATGGGCTCTACCCAATATCAAGAATTGATCCTGAAGTAAGCGACCCACTTCTTGATCAGAACGGGCGACGCATCATCCCTGCGTCGCCTGTTCAGCCAAGGCTCGCATCTGGCCTTTTCCATCCCAACAGATGCAAAAATGGAGAGACAGACATGACCTTTTTCAAGACACTTGCCGTTGCGACGGCGCTTATCACTACATCGATTTCAACCGCGGCAATTGCCGAAGAGAAATCGATCGAAGTGCGCTATTCAGATTTGGACTTATCCACCGCCAAGGGGCAGAAAGTCCTCCAATCCCGCGTAGCCCGAGCCGCAAAACTCGTTTGCGGTGATCGTTCTGGGCAAATGCCGCTTTGGGAACAAACAGCCATTTCAAACTGCACGGCAAAGGCAAAAGGCGAAGCGCTTGCTTCGTTCAAAGCAGGAAGTCCAATCCAGCTCGCAGCCCGCTGAGCACCCGAGTTGATCCTGGGATACGCGACCTATTTTTTCAGGATCAGAACAGGCGGCGCACCATCCCTGCGTCGCCTGTTCAACCTTTTCAGGGCCGGTGCTGAGGTTCATATTTTCAGCTGCAGCTCAAACATCGCGATCACGCCTTTCTCAGGCAGTCGCTCCATGCGCTTCTCACGAAACCGGACAAGGTCTGACCGCAGTTGAATATTGGGCGTGAGGGAGAAAAAGCCACCTAGACCCAGCAGAAAGTTCTGGCGATCAGATGACTGCGTGACGGCGCTGCTGCCAGAGACGCCCCAGCCCTCTTCCACCCAAGCGACGCCTCCATTCACTTCCCATTGATTGAACCCCTCCTCCAGCCGATTGCTGTCTCCTCGCTGCACATAGGCGCCGCCAATCCGAAGCGCCCCTCGCCGCGCTTTCGCACCAATGCTCCAGCTATCAAGCTTCGCTCTGGTCGTTGCCGGATCTGCCTTGCCAAATGCGTATCCGCCACTGATGCCCAGTTTCCAACCACCCAGGGACCGGTCAATCTGAACCCCAAGTTCAATGGCATCGCGAACCAAAGTGCGCGATCTGGGGTCCGTTGCTTTGCTATTCTGTTGAAACTTGGGGGACCAGGACATACCTGCCCGCACGCCGCGCACCTCGGGCGAGACATAGATGAGCTTGAACGAGTCCTTGGTATCCAATGGCTTCAAGAGCGCTTGCGAACCGGCATAGCGCGAAAAATCGCCCCTTATCTGGCCAAGCGCGATGGTCGGCGCTGCATAGGATAATGTGTCGGCAGGGCCATCCTGCTTTCCCACTTCCACCCGGCCAAATTTTGTGGCCATGAAGCCGTAAATCTCTCCAGTCTCAAGCGCCTCGGTGTCGCGATCTCGGTTCGCAAACTCAATCTTCACGCCAAGCTCCACGTTGGAAGGCAAGCGCCATTCCGCATCCAAGCGAGCGAAGAATTCAAATTCCCGTTCAAGTTCAGTGGACGCTTGGACGTCAACCACCGCCGCTTGGACCGCGGCGGCGATCGAAAGCCGAGCCTTAAACTCACCTGACTCGATCTGCAGCTTAGGGATTTGCGCGGCGGCTGGCGATCCAGCCAGCACCGCCACAGCCGCAAAAGTCGCACATATTAGACGCTCTGCAGTCATCGAGGTTCGCCGAAGCTGGGCAAGCTGTCGTTCAAAGCAGCAGCGCCGCAGCGGCATGATCAAGTAGATTCGCTTCACGGACGCAGAGGCCAAAATCATGCGACACATTCTCAAGCGTCACCAATTTGACATTCGGGGCTTGATTTCGCGCCAAGGCTTGGTCGGTCATCAGGCGAACCCAAGTGTCCGCGCGCTGACGCCGGTGGCGGCCCTGCTTTTGGACGATCACCGGGTCTTGCCGCACGGATGCGTCAATCCGTGTATCGCGGGAGCCGACAAGGACAGTGGTTGGAACGTCAAGGAAGCCATCGGTAACAGCGACGGGGCAGCCCTCACCCAGACCATAAGGATAGGGCAAGTCCCGATCAGGCAAAAGGTACCAACCGGCCGAGGCAGCGCATAATCGGCTGACGCGTTCCGGATAGAGCATCGCCAATCGATGCGCCATTTGCGCGCCTCCAGAAAAGCCAAAGAGCATCACTTTGCCAGCTCCGATTTCCCCTTGCGCCTCAAAATGCTGAAGGAGGTTGAACAAGGCCTGGCCGGAGTTCGTTTTTTGCGCCTTGCGGGTTTGCATCAGTTGATATTTCCCAAAATGGCTCCGTTCAAACAGCGGCGTGATGATGTTCACCTCTTCAAAGGCCGCGTGGAGGGCAAAGCGTGTTGCCATCTCGGCTGCGTTGCGGCTGATCCCATGGATGGTGACTAACGTCGGAGCATGCGGGCCCGCGAAAGACACAAAGCAATCAGGCGTGTCAGGGGAAGGGGCTGGAATGAACTCAACCCGCCGAAGAGACTGAAGCAAGAAAACTCTCCCTATTCGCTATCTATGTCGTTGGATCTTGATCGTCCCCGCGCCGTTGAAGGATCACGAGCGAGCAAATTGGCCAGTCGATCGAGAGCAACCCGGCCCCCTGCTCGCGCATGAAGCGCTCGCGCGGTTTCCAACAGCCGCGTTGAAATGAAGCCAATCAAGGAAATCTGACCGACCAACGCCGCCGTTGCATTGAGTTCGACTTGGTTGACGATCAGGATCACGGAAGCGATGCCCCCCGCCACTCCTGCCAAAAGCTCCATTGTGCCGAAGATGAATGCTCTGCGTTCAACCTTACCGCGCAACCCTCCCGACAGTTCGGCCAAGCGCAAACGACCATGTCCTCGTGGAGCGGGAGCACCCGCCATCTCGATACGCACTCTGCGGATGACGAAGCGGTTCAGTCTTCCTCTGGCATTGCGCTGTTCTGCAATGACCCGGCGGAGGAGAAGGGTCGTTCCAATCACCAAAACGAAGCCAACCAATATGGGGAGTAAAGCGACTGCCATCGCGGGTGAGGATGAGATGAACCAGGCACTTGCCACAACTCCGGCGAGCATGCTGGTCCATAGTTTGACTGACCCGCGCACTGCGTAGTTTCTAATTGCGGTCAAATCGCCGACCAATGATGTAAGCCATCTCGCTTCTTGACCTTCTCCGCGATTGCGAATGACGCTTTCGAAAATCTCAACCCTGCACTCAAGTACGAAGGATTGAGCAAATCGTTCAGCGATCCAGCGTTCTGCCAACATGGCAACTCCAAAGGCGGTAGCGAGGATGATGGCGGCCGTCGCGTTGACGTTTGTTTGACCGACCATTGCGCTGATCGCATCGGCAAAAGCGGCAGCAAAGCCGGCTTGAGCAATGGCGACCAGCGCAAGGAGAAGACCCAAGTACCGCCGCTCTTTAGAGAGCAGCTTGGGCGGGGTCACGCTGCCTCGCGAAGAGCAGCGTGATCGCGGAAGACAATCTTGGTGACGGCGATTGGATCGCGCAGGTCAGCAAGCGTTGCGATGGGAAGGCCGGCAGACTGTGCCGCTTCACCAGCAGCAAGAGGAGAGGCCGAGACCAAGCCGGAGAGAGCAAGCGGCGTAATCCCGCGTTGCGCCAACCAATTTGCGCCAAAGGCTGCACCCATCGCGTCTGCCGCGGCAAACACGATGCCATCATGCCAACCCTTGGCATTGGCGGTTTGAACAAGCTCAGCCGTTTCGCTTTGCAACAGACCATCGGCGATTTCGATGATGGCCACTTCAACGCCCACGGCCGCCAATTTACCAAGCAATGTCGTTGCAATCTTTTCAAGCCCTTCGCCCTTCAGGCCAAAGGTTGAGGCATGGCCTGCGTCGGTGAAGTCAAGCGCTTCGACAGCACCTGCATCGCGCATGGTCCAAAGATCGCCGCCAGAGCCAGTGCCCGTCAATTTCGCGGCACCGACGCGGAAGCCCGCACGGGTCAAGCCATGAACCAGCCCGCCGGCTGTGGTCGTTTTACCCGCATTCATTGAGCTGCCCACAACGAAGATAACTGTCTGGGGCCGGGTCGCTGCAGCGCTAGAGCGGATCGCGAAATCGGCAAGGTTCAGAGCCGTGCCATCTTGGCGAGCCAACAGACCGATTACTTCGATCTTGGTGGGGCTCTTCATGCTGGCATGCTTGCGGGTCATCCGCGAAGCGACACCCCCACCAGCGACAAGATCACACTCGTCCAAATCGGTTGGCACGAAAGCTTCAAACTGGTCAGGGGCGTAGCGGTTGCCATAAGCGACGATGATCTCATCACCGACATAGAGCTGACCGCGGCGGCCATGGATATTTTCAATCCGGGGATGTTGGCCAATTGAAGTGACGCGAGCGAGGATCACATCGCCTGCCTTTGGAGTAGCGCCTGTGCGCACCAAACGTTCAGCTTGGTTGCAATCAACGTGGCGTGTTGTGAAGGCGCGCTTCGCTTGCAACAACCGGTTTTGCAGCCGCTCGGCGCGATTTGGATTAAGCGATTGAGAAGTGAGAAAAAGTTCCATTTGAGGCATCCTTTGCTTTAGAATTTCGTTTGTTCAGTGGGTCGCGTTGACCCGCCCCTAATGCCGGTTGCCGGGCTACGGCACCGTGAACCAAAACTAAATTCTTCCTAAATCGTGGATGAAAATGGGCGGCCCTTAAACTTGCGAGATTGGCTCGAAAGGCTCAGAAATGCTGGACTTTCGGCATGGTGAGTGCTGGCCCACATAGGCCCAAAGACCGTAGCAACTGCCGTTCATGAACAAATTCTGTTCAGATTGCTTACCGCCATGCCCATTCGCCTCAGCAATTTAGCAGTTCACGGTTCGGCCTTTGAACTGAGCTCAGTCATAGCGACACTTGCCAACCAGTGACTAGAGGCGGTAGATGGCTTCTCAGGATTGAGAGCTCATCGTAGGAATAGGCTAGCGTGCCACTCGCTCAATCTAGGAGCAAATCGTCACCAGTACCAATCGCCAAAGCGCGAGCGATGGCGTCGATTAGAGCGTTTGGGGCAACTGGCTTTAAGTTGACTTCATTCGCGCCTACAGTTCGGCATCTTTGGTCAAGGTCCGGCGCCGTGTGCGCAGTAACGACAATCACAGGGGTTTGGCCAACTCTAGCAGGGAGTTGGCGTAACCTTCTAATCGGCTCCAAGCCATCCATACCAGGCATCCGCCTTCGACGCATTCAGCCCCGCACTCCTCCAAGGCCGCCCACGCACGGTGAATGCATCGATATCGATCAACTGGGAGCCATCAACCACTAAACAAAAGCCCCCAATTGGCTCGTGATCGGAGGAAGGCTAGACTTGAACTCAGCCTCGACTGCGCTTCCAAGTTGCCCGCAAACTCGAAATGATCGTCAGACCCGATCAGGCTCATCGGTACGTATGAGCTTGATGTCGTTTGTCGCTGCCCAGCTGTGTATGTCTTCGCGCCGCAATGCCGTCGCCATCAGGTCGGGAAACTGATCCGGCGTGCATGCAAAGACTGGAACGCCCAGCTCGGCAATGCGGCCTGACAATGCAGGATCATAAGAAGGTCGGCCGGTATCGGTCAGCGCAAGCAGGACAATGACGTTGACCCCTGTCGCCACCAGTTGAGCGACACGCGATACCAAATCCTTCGCATCGCCACCCTCATACATGTCGGAAATGAGAACGAGATGCGTTTTCGATGGGCGTTCGATCCGGTCGGCACAATAGGCGATGGCGCGATTGATATCGGTGCCGCCACCAAGCTGAACGCCAAATAGCACTTCAACGGGATCGGCCAGCTCATCGGTTAAGTCGAGGATCGCAGTGTCGAAGCAAACAAGCTTGGTAGAAACGACTGGCAGCGAAGCCATAACCGCTGCGAAGATCGAGGCATAAACCACCGAACTGGCCATTGACCCCGATTGATCGACACACAGCACAACCTCATCCAGATCAGCAATGCGGCGTTGCTGACGCATGAAACCGATCAGCTGTTCGGGGATGATCGTCTTGTGCTCCGCCTGATAGTGACGGAGATTGGCGCGGATCGTGCGCGGCCAATCGATGTCGGCAAAGCGGGGACGGTTGGTGCGTCGTGACTTGTCCAGCGCGCCACGGATGGCCTCTGCCGTCTTGCGCTCCAACCGCTTCATCAGCTCGTCGACGACCTTGGTGATGACGACGCGAGCGGTTTCCTTAGTCTTTTCCGGCATCACGCCGCGCAGACTGACCAAATCAGCGACCAGATTGACGTCGGCCTCAACCGTTGCCAGAAATTCCGGCTCCAGCAGCATCTGTCTCAGGCCCTTACGTTCAAAGGCATCTTTCTGGATGATCTGAACGACTGAAGCCGGAAAAAACTCGCGGATATCGCCTAGCCATTGAGCGACGCGCGGCGCGGAGCTGCCGAGACCGCCTTTACCCTTCTTGGTATCCCCATCACCGTCGCCATACAGCGCTGACAGAGCGACCGACATGCGTTGGTCTTTCTCGGAAAAGCTGGCAGTTTCGTCATCCACTCCCAGCGCGAGGGTCCAGCGGCGATCGCGTTCGGTCTCCTCGGTCATTTCGGCGCTCCGGCATTGAGCAGAGCGGTGATGTGATCAAAATGGCGCGGCCAAACAGAATTGGCATCGCTCACGAGCCTGTAGCGGGCCTGCCCGGATCGCGTCCGCCCAAACAGCGCATCCATCAGCCGACGTCGTTCTGCCCTGTCCAGCACCGAGAATATGCGGCGGAACAGTGGCAAATGGGCAACGAAATCCTCTTCCTCGATAGATATTAGCCAACCATCAACTGCCTCGCGCAAAGGACTGTCATGGATCAGCCGTTCCCCAGCGCCGTCGAAAAAGCCGTCGAAGAAGGCAGCTGCATCGACAATAGCTGTGCCAGGCGACAGCATCTTGCCAAGCAGCGTCGCAGCTTCATCCGCTGACAGCTGATCGGCTGCGTATAGAACACGCGCAGAGAGCCCTGCGATCAACCTGCTGACCTGAGCGTCAGCCAGCGTTTGTCGCAGCGCCTGTTGCCATGTCCGCACGACATCAGGGCTCAACTCGGACAGGTGGATGGCACTGTCGGCGGCAAGGATCTGACGGCGCATCAGGCTAGCGGTTTCCGCATCGAGATTGCGCGCCGCATAAGGCAAAGCCAACGCTGACTGCACGGCCAAACGCGGCAGCAATTCAGCCAGATGCTCGGCGGCACCAGCGCGCGCTTCGCCATAGCGGACAATATCAGCCATTGGCGGCAGCGCAGCGAGCAGCGAGGGGCAGTCACTGGTCAGCGCGGCTTTGCGTTCCAGCGCAAAGATACCCTGATCAACAGCATCTGGCAGGTTGGCAACCATCGCTTGGCGCACCAACTCAGCCAAAGTAGCGAGATTAGCCTCAGACTTGATTACAGCAAGGATACGCCCAGCCGCGGCATCGGCAATGGTCGCGCCATAAACAAGATTTTCGACGAGCCGGACCGCAAATTCGGGCTCCCAGCACAATGTCCATTTTTCGCGGAAGGTGCCCCGGCTGCGGCCCGCGTCGGCCAACAGCCCCCATGGCACGTCAAGGACCGTCAACCGGTGCAGCAACGTCGAACGCGCAAGTCCGCTATCGCTGCGCAGGTCAATCGAAAGCTCGCGTTCCAGAGCTTCGGGTTTCAGCTTGGTCAGTCGTTGCTGTCGCTGCAAATCCTCAAGCAGCGGGGCAAGCGGGGTGTTTTCGGGGATCGCGCCAACGCCGGAGCCGATCAGCAAATCGGTTGCGATCTGATCCCACAACAAACGTTCGCCAAAACAGAGACAGGCAATGGCAGCGTCGCGCAGCTCTTCGAAACCGGGAGATGGTCGATCGCGCATCGCGGCAAGGGTGGTGCCGAGCCTGCTGGCCTCGATCACCGAAGCGGTCGAGACAAAATGGCCCTTGTCGCGCATCAACTCTGCGATCCGGGTGAGCCAGATCGCAGAACTATCGGCTGATCCTTGAGCCGCCCAAACATGCTTGCACCAACCGGGTGCAGCGACCCCTGCGCCATAACCACCGGCAAAGGACAGGCGCGGTTCGGTCCAGGGCGCCCAGGTCGCCTTGATTTTGGATTTCGGACGGCCTTTCAAAACGTCACGGTCGGCAGATTGTTTATGATCCGCTTGCAAAGCTGGCACATGCCATGCCCCGCAAACAACCGCGATTTGTCCGTCATATTCCTTCCCGGCCCGGGCAGTTTCCAAGCGCATATGGGCCTCGCGCGCCGCCTCTTGGGGCGAAAGCGTCTGAGTTTCCGCACGCAGCGCAGCCATTGCATCGGCGACTGCTGAAAATATCGGACTGGCTGACGGATTCTCTTCAATCACATCACGCCACCAGCTTTCGCCGTCATCATAACCCGCCGCAGATGCCAGTGCGCCAATCGGGTCCCGCGCTATCGCGTCGTCAACTTCGGGCGGCGCGTCATTTTCATCATTTGCGTTTTGCGAAAGCCGGTCAGAGGCAGGCAGATCAATGAAGCGCAACTCCGCACCATGGCGGACGGCCCAGCACGCAGCCTGATATTCGGGCGAGTATTCTGCAAAAGGGAAGAAGGACGCGCGCGACGGATCATCTTCCGCATAAGTCACCAAAGCGACCGGCAGCACCATTGCTGGGTCCGCCAGCATCGGTAACAGAGATGATGCATCAGCCGGTCCCTCGATCAATACAACCGATGGAGCGAGGGCATCCAACGCCTCCACCAGCCGCCGCGCAGAGCCGGGACCGTGATGCCGTATGCCGAAATAAGAGACTTGCGCTGACATTGAGGGGACAGACTAAAGCTGATCCGTCAGCGCCGCATAATAGCTCTCGAAA
>DLOX01000165.1:0-1622 GCA_002478575.1 Sphingomonadales bacterium UBA7473
CCTGGGCCGTACATTGTGTTCTTCGAGTGGGACAAGTCAGACATCACAGCTGATGCTGCTTCGATCCTTGACAACGCAGTGTCTGCATATGGCAATTGCGGCAACGCACAGGTCATGTTGGCGGGTCACGCCGATAAGTCCGGCACGCCAAAATATAACGTTGGCTTGTCGGAGCGTCGTAACGCGGCAGTCCGTAGCTACCTTGGCAGCAAGGGCATTTCGGACGGTGTCATTTCGACACAAGCCTTTGGTGAAGGCGCACCGCGCGTCGAAACCGCTGACGGCGTTCGCGAACTTCAAAACCGTCGCGTGGAAATCACCTACGGTCCAGGTTCGGGCATGTAAGCCATTTGATCCTTCGGGATTGAAACAGAAAAGGGCTGGTCGAAAGACCGGCCCTTTTTTGTTGTGCGCGGCACGCGCGGCCGGGCATTTGATCCATTACGGATGAATCTCGCCTCAGCATTCTGCGAATTTTGCAGGGATTCCATAGTGGCCGTCAAATTAATTTGTCGCTAACGTCCAAAGTGGTCATGAATTGGGGCGACATCTGTCCACTCTGGGGCAATATGTCCAAGCATCCAAACCAGGAAAGAAGGACGGTCAATGGCTTGGCCCAACCACTCAATCGCTGAAGATAGATTGCCGAGTCTCACGTCCATTTTTGTGAGCGACGCACCCAATGACGATGCAGTCAATGTGCTTTCCGCAGTTCTAGGCTCCTCACCCCGATGCATGAGCTCAGTTGAGGCCGATGGGTGGATCGGCGAAGGCCGAACGGCTGATCTGATGCAGATCGAGCTGCCGCACTGGCCAAATTCAGACATCGAAGTGCTCGTGCAGCGCGCCGATGCCTATGGCGCTCGCATCAACATGCCGGTTCTTGTCGTCGGACCAATCGAGACCCTTGATCTCATGGTCAGCACAGCGAACAATATGACCAGCCATTGGCTATGCGCCCCTTCGACCGAAGACCGATTAGCCGAAACGGCGCTGATCCTGGCTTCCACGGGTTCAGCATTTCATGATGTTGCCGGCGATATCGATTCACTGCGTCTTCGCCGTCTTGCTGATGAAGTAAGTCGCATCGCTCGCGCTTTGTCATCCCTGTCGTCAACAGAACGCCCACTAGAGGGGTTTGCGCAAAATGCGCTTGCCGAAGCGCGTCCCAGCTTTCGCGGCGAGCCGGTTGAGCTCAGCCTTGGAGGAACTGCTCCGACGGCCGAAGAAGTAAGGCAAGTGCTTCGCCTGCGTCGTTTGCGGGAGCGACATTTTGATCCTGCCCTCTTCGCCGATCCCGCTTGGGATATGTTGCTCGATTTGATGGCGGCTCGGCTTGAAGAAACCCAAGTCGCTGTGTCCAGCCTCTGCATCGCCGCGTCGGTGCCACCCACAACGGCGCTCCGCTGGATCAAGACCATGACCGATCATCGAATCTTCGAACGGTGTGCCGATCCTGACGATGGCCGCCGCATCTTCATTCGGCTTTCAGATTCGGCCATGAATGGTATGGCCCGATACTTCGAATCCGCGAAGAAAATTGGTGGTTTGATGATATAGGCTTGCCGAAACGGCCGGCTTCGGGCAGGAGCACCATCGAAGGGCGCTTAGCTCAGTTGGTA
>DLOX01000165.1:1693-11702 GCA_002478575.1 Sphingomonadales bacterium UBA7473
ATCTCGTTTACACCGAGAGGGTCAGCGGTTCGAGCCCGTTAGCGCCCACCATCCTTCCCGATGGACTAGAGGAGTTGATCATGCGCCTCATCCTTTCTTTTGCACTTTCTTGCCTGTTGGCGTCGGCTTCATCAGCGGCGCTTCGTCCCGGCGCTATGGCCCCCACATTCGATACAAGAGCGGCGATGGCCGGCAAGCCCTTCACCTTTTCTATGGCTGAAGCGCGAAAAAAGGGACCGGTGGTCCTCTACTTCTTCCCAGCCGCCTTCACGCCCGGCTGCACGGTTGAAGCCAATGAATTTGCCCAAGCCATGCCTCAATTTCGGAAACTTGGCGCAACTGTGATTGGGGCTGCTGGCGATGACATCGAGAAACTAACAAAATTCTCGGTCGAAGAATGCCGCAGCAAATTCCCTGTCGGCGTGGCGACGCCTGCTATTTCCAAAGCTTATGATGTTGCAGTCCCTTTAGCGGGACGAACCAATCGCACATCCTATTTGATCGCACCCAATGGTCAGATTATTCATGCCCACAGCAATGGTGACTATCGCGGGCATGTGCAGATCATGCTGAAAGCGCTCAAAGACTGGCGCGCCGAGCAGCCAAAAAGGCGCTAGGCCAGTAGCAAGCTTACAAGCCAGACCATCCCTACGATTAATGGGATTCCCGCCACATCTAGAATGAAGCCTGCCTTCAACATGCGCGGCAATGCGATATGCCCCGTCGCCCATCCGATCGCATTCGGGCCTGTGCCCGATGGCAGCATGAAACCCCAGCTCGCCGCCAAAGCTGCGCTCATGGCAAGCAATGCGGGATCGCCGCCCGTTGCTGCGATCAATCCGCCGACAACGGGAATGACGCCACTTGCCGTCGCGACATTTGACGCGAATTCAGTAATGACGACCACCATTGCGCAGAGCGCCAAGGCAATGATGAGCGGATGCACATCGGCCAATGGCTGCAAGACAACGCCGAGCCAATCATCGAGGCCTGAAGCGGTAATCCCCGCCGCCAGCGCCAATCCGCCGCCGAACATCATGATCACGCCCCATGGCGCTCGATCCGCCTCTGACCAATTCAGCAAGGGCCTCCCCGTTCCATCTGGAAGAATGAACAGCAAAAGCGCGCCTAAAATGGCGACCGAGCCATCGTCGATCATCCCTTTCGGCAAAAGATCTCCGAAAAGCGGTAGGATCACCCAGCCTGCAACAACCGCAAGCACGAGCGGAACGAGCCGCTTTTCAGCAAGGCTCCATGGTCCAGGTTCGCCAATCGACGCCCGTGCGGCGACTGCATCAAAACTCTGATCAGCAACTTTCTGAACGGACATGAGCACCACCCAGCAGAGCGGAATGGCAATAAACACAATCGGCAATCCAAAGCTGAGCCAAGTGACAAAATCGATTTCGTAGCCGACGCTCTTCTCAATCAACGCCGCCGCAATCGCATTGGTCGGCGAACCCACCAAGGTCCCCAATCCGCCGATGGTGGCCGCAAAGGCAATGCCCATCGGCAACGCCCCGGCAATGCCATTGGTTTCTCCAGCAGGCGTTTGATTGGCGATCAAGATGGCCACAGCAATCGGCATCATGATCAGCGCCGTTGCCGTGTTGGACACGATCATGGAGATTAAAGCCGTCGCAACCATGAAAGCCAGTAGGAGCGATCCCGGCGTCCCGCTGGATCGACCTAGAATCGCCAGCGCCAACCGTCGGTGAAGGCCCGTTCGTTCAATGGCGAGTGCAATGAAGGCACCGCCCAAAACCAAAAAGAGAATCGGTGAATAATAGGCAGCCGCGACTTTCCCCGTTTCCATGACGCCAAGCAAAGGCAGCAAGAGGAAAGGGAGCAAAGCCGTTGCAGTGAGCGGCAAGGCTTCCGTCATCCACCAAATGGCCATCAGCAGCGTCAAAGCAGCTGTTCGCCAAGCAAGCAAAGGCATGCCCTCCGGCGCAGGCAGTATCAGCATCAAGACGAACAGCGCCAATCCGCCCCATAGGCCCGCCCGCTCTGCCGTCATGACCTTAGCCCAATCAAAGAGATTTGCCGCCCATAGTCAGCTTCGCCGCGATGCGTCATCCGACGATAGCTGAAGAATCGCTGCTCGTCCGCATAGGTATCCAAGCCCAAAGCTGTAATCTGCCTAACGCCGGCTGATGCCAGACGCGACACCACATAGCCTTCCAAATCAAACTGATGATGCCCCGGTTTGCTCGCCGAAAAGAAACGCTCATTGGCAGGATCATCAGACTCAAACCGCTGTGCAAAAGCATCATCGACTTCATAAGAAGCCCGCGCAATGCAGGGGCCAATCGCTGCGGCAATCCGGGATCGATCAGCTCCCAGCTTTTCCATGCCCGCCAAGGTAGAATCCGTGACGCCTGCCAAGGCGCCTTTCCAACCTGCATGAGCGGCACCAATCACGCCGGCCTCAACGTCCGCAAACAGCACCGGCGCACAATCGGCGGTCAGGATTCCGAGCAACTGCCCGGGACGGTTGGTGACCAGTGCGTCTCCGCGCGGGCGATCTCCCGCAAGGCCCTCGTCCACAATATGCACATCGGCGGAGTGGATCTGATAAAGCGTGCACAGCGACGCACCTGGTAAGACCGCACCAATCGCGCGGCGTCGATTCTCCTCATACTGAGCATTTTCGCCGTTCAAGCTTCGGCCAAGGTCGAGGCTCGCGAAAACCCCTTCAGATGCGCCGCCGCGCCTTCCCAGAAAGCCATGCGCCACGCCCTTCAGCGCATCGGCTTGGAAAAGGTCGATGGCTTCGCTCATACCGCGAAACCGGCGGGGATTGGCCAATCGCCCGATGAGGCCGCCATCACGCGAAACAGGCGGCCCATTTGCTCAGGTGAAGATAAGCGCTCGCTGCCCGTCTTTAGTTCGGCGGCTTTCTCAGGATGTGCCAGTGCCAAAGCCTCTGTCCGCTCAGCCAAACCAAGCCGACCAAGCCATTCGCCCTGATCTATCGCGCCATGAACCGCCAAGCCGCACAGCTCGGCCATGGCCGCAAGCGTCGTGAAATCGACATGAGCCGTCAGATCGCGCTCGCCCGGATCCTCCAGAGGATCGGCAAAGCGATGTTGATACAAGGCCTGCAGCGTGTCACCCAGTGCAGGGCCTGCATAGCCATAGTCGATGATCAGGATTGTGCCGCCTTGCTCGCCAATCCGCTGGCATAATTGCCGCATCATATCGACGGCATCGGGGCAGGACTCGATCACACTTTCTTCCGGCGCATCTCTGAATTGATCAGGGATGATCGCAAGCGGCACCAACGGGCCCTCAACAAAGCCAAACCGTCCATCTTCCGCACCAATCCGCCGCTGTCGCCATCCATCTTTGCATCGGATAATTTGCTGGATCGCAAGCGCGTCAAAAAATTCATTGGCAATGATCAATAGAGGCGCATCAGTTGGTAAACTCGCCACATCCGCATGCCATTCAGCTTGCGGCACGCGTTGCGCTTGCACGGCTTGGAGCAAGGGGCTGGTCTCCACCAAATGCACCTCTGGTAACCAACCCACCGACGCCATCGCCCTAAGGGCGTCTGCAGACAGCGTCCCTCGGCCCGGCCCAAGCTCCACAAAATGCGTAAGCCTTCGCCCACTCCTGATCCACAGGTCGGCCAAACAAAGCCCAACCAGTTCTCCAAAAATCTGGCTGATCTCTGGCGCAGTCGTAAAATCGCCTTTCACTCCAAAGGGATCGCGCGTCGCATAATAGTGAGCATTGGCCGCCGCCATATATTTGGCGACGGAGATGGGCCCGGCCTCAGCAATAGCAGCGGCCAGCTGGTCAGACAGCCGCGCCTCGCTCATGCGACGCTATTGCCGCCCGCAATCGGCTCTACGCGCTGCCGCCGTCCCTTGGCTGTGAAGAAAAAATAAGCACCGACCAAGATCATTGGAATCGACAGAAGCTGGCCCATCGACAGCCCCAGCAATCCTTCGACACCCGCATCTGGCTCGCGAAACACTTCCAGCCCCAGCCGGAAAATTCCCATGAGCATCGTAAATGCGCCAACCAAGCGCCCCGGTTCATAGCGAGCCTGCGTTTTGTAGAACATCCACCACATAATGGCGGCCAACAAGAGCCCCTCCAAAGCCGCTTGATAAAGCTGGCTTGGGTGCCGCGTCACCATATCTCCAGCGGCAGGGAAGATCATCGCCCAAGACACGTCGCTTGGCTTCCCCCACAGCTCTCCGTTGATGAAATTCGCGATCCGCCCGAAAAGGTGGCCAACCGGATAAACGACCGCCACATAATCATGAACGCGCAGCCATTGCAGGCCTTCTTTCCTTACCATCCAAAGGATCGCAATAACCACGCCTAAGACGCCGCCATGGAAGGACATGCCGCCTTCCCAAAGCTTGAACACTTCCAGGGGCGTCAGGAAAATCTCGGGCTTGTAGAAAAGGCAATAGCCAAGCCGACCGCCCAAAATGATGCCAAGCGTGGCATAAAAGATGAAATCGTCGACGTGACGCTTCGCCATTGGCGCGCCCGGTGCAGCAACCAATTTGGCGAGATACCACCATCCAAAGATGATGCCGCCAATATAGGCCAAGCTATACCAACGGATCTTCAGTGGCCCCAATTCAACGAGCACGGGATCAAGCCCAAAGTCAGCCCAATTCAGGGGCGCGGCAACATTTGCTATCAAAGTCAGGATCAAGGCTTTTCCCCGAGACGTTTGCCCCCCATATAGCCAGAAGGGCGATAAGACCAAGGAGAGATTCGCAATGCCATCGGCGTTGGATATTCGTATCAGGGAAACGACAGCAGCTTTGACTGCACCTGGCCAAATGATGGCCACCACCACCATCAACCAATATGGCGTTGATTTGCCGATGATCGCTGCGGCCCCGCCCAGCCTCTCTGGCTATTTTGCCTATTTTTGCATGCAGCATGCTGCGACTGAGTTTATCATTTCGGGCGAAGAGCGGCTGACTTTTGGTCAGACGTACGCCGCCGCACGCAAGCTCGCTGGGGCTTTGGTCGCAGATCATGGCGTTAAAAAGGGCGATCGCGTCGGAATCGCGATGCGCAACGCACCAAGCTGGATCGTGCTTTACATGGCAACTTTGATGGCAGGGGGCGTCGCCACTTTGCTCAACGGCTGGTGGCAGGGATCGGAATTGGCGGCTGGGATTGAAGATGTTGAATGCAGCTTGGTCTTTGTCGATGGACCACGTGCGAAACGCTTGGCCGATCATGGCTATGCTGGGCCCGCCAAGATTGTGACCTTGGATATCGCAAAGCCACTCAATGAAGCGCTAGCGCCCCTTATGGGCGGTTCAGGTGACGAAAATACGCTCATGCCTGACATCACCGGCGATGATATTGCGACGATCCTTTTCACCTCGGGATCTACGGGCAAGTCCAAAGGCGCATTCCACACCCACCGCTCTGTCGTCCAAGGCTCCTTCAGCTATATCCTCCAAGCCTTGATGCTGCTGACGATTGCGACGCAAGATGGGCTGGTCGGCCCCAATCCGCCTCAGCCAACGCTTTTGCTGTCCGTGCCCCTGTTCCATGTTACGGGTGAAGTTCCGATGATGTTGGTGAGCTTTGCGCTGGGTCGCCGCATCGTGATGATGCCCAAGTGGGACGTCGTCCATGCCATGGAACTGATCGAGAAGGAAAAGGTCACAAGCTTCACAGGCGTGCCTCTGATGAGCTTTGAGATCATGACGCACCCTGATCGCAAGAAATATGATCTGTCGACCCTGCAAAGCTTGGCGGGTGGCGGCGCCCCGCGTCCGGTTGAGCATGTGAAGCGCTTGATGGATGAATTCCCAACTTCACCTCCCGCGATCGGCTATGGCCTGACTGAGACCAATGGCGTTGGCGCCGGCAACATCATGTCCAACTATCTCGCTAAACCCAATAGCACAGGCCTTGCCTCTAAGCCGTTGGTCGAGATTGCGATTCTTGATGATGACGGCAATCCAATGCCGCAAGGTCAACGCGGCGAAATCTGCATTCGCTCAGTCGCCAATTTCAGTGGATATTGGAATAATCCCGAAGCTTCTGCCGCCTGCATGACAAGCGATGGCTTCTTCCGGACGGGCGATCTCGGTTATCTCGACGAAGATGATTATATTTTCATCGTGGATCGCAAGAAGGACATCATCATTCGTGGTGGTGAGAATATCAGCTGCCAAGAAGTTGAAGCGGCCCTTTACGAACATCCCGCCGTTGCTGAAGCCTGTGTCTTTGGCCTGCCTGATGAGCGCTTGGGCGAAGTGCCAGGCGCTGTCGTCCATCTTCATCCCGGCATGAATACGGATAATGAAGAACTCCGCGCCCATGTGAGGGATAAGTTGGCGGCCTTCAACACGCCCGAAAAGGTGTGGATTGAGGCTGACCCTCTCCCGCGTCTTGGCACTGAAAAGCTCGACAAAGTGGGCCTTCGCAAGAAATATCAAGCTGAATGGGCGGCGCGTTGACGGTAGCGTTGGATGCGCCGCTGACGCTGCCCTGCGGCGTTACGATCAAGAACCGATTGGCCAAAGGCGCCATGACCGAAGGGCTGGCAACAGCCCAAGGCGTGGCCACGCCAGAGCTTGAGCGACTTTATGGTCTTTGGTCATCGGGTGGCGCAGGAATGCTCCTCACCGGCAATGTTCAAATTGATCGCGATCATCTCGAGCGCCCCGGCAATGTGATCATTGATCGGGAGCCGGACGAAGCGGCGCTTGCGCCCCTTCGCAAATTTGCGGCCGCGGGCACGGCAAATGGCACGCATCTCTGGATGCAGATCAGCCATGCAGGGCGGCAAACCCAATCCAAGGTCAATCCCCATCCCAAAGCACCATCGGCCGTGAAATTGGCGCTTCCAGGCGGACAATTTGGCATGCCCGTAGCACTGACTGAAGCCGAGATCCTTGATTTGATTGCGCGTTTTGCAATGGCTGCGCGCGTGGCGAAGGATACTGGCTTTACCGGGGTGCAAATCCATGCCGCCCACGGCTATCTTTTGTCCTCCTTCCTCAGCCCGCGCAGCAATGTGCGAGACGATCAGTGGGGCGGCAGTCTGGAAAATCGCGCACGGGTGTTGATGGAAGTCGTGAAAGCGACACGCGCCGCTGTGGGTTCGTCTTTTCCCATCTCGGTCAAGCTCAACTCGGCCGATTTTCAGAAAGGCGGCTTCGCGTTTGAGGATAGTTTGACAGTTGCGAAGTGGCTTGAAGCCGCAGGCGTTGACCTGATCGAAATCTCCGGAGGATCATACGAACAGCCTGCGATGATGGACATGGAGGGGCTTGAACCCAAGGATGATCAGAAGGTTGCTGCGTCAACTGCTGCACGTGAAGCCTATTTTGTGGACTTTGCCAAAGCCATGAAAGCCGAACTCAAAGTGCCGTTGATGGTCACAGGCGGGTTTCGCAGCCGCGCTGCGATGGAACATGCGCTGGAGTCTGGGTCTGCGGATCTCATTGGCCTTGGACGGCCGCTCTGTGCTGACCCGCTTGGCCCTTCTCGCATACTCGCAGGGGAGAAGAGCCTGAAGCGCCATGAAGATGAGCTGGCGCTCTTTCCGTCTTGGCTCGGCTGGCTCAAATCGATCAAGATGGGCAAAGCCATTGACGGGTTTGCGATCCAATATTGGTACTATGCCCAGCTTTATGCCCTTGGCCAAAAGGGGAGAGCCGATCCCAACCTCACCGTTTGGCAAGGCTGGCGCGCGGTTGAGAAACGGCATGGAGAATTGTTGAAGGAGCGCGCTTAAATCCGCTTGAACAATTTCCGATCTTCTTCCCGGAACCCAAAGCGCCACACAAAGGCTCCGTAAGCGATCAAGGTCGCTGGGATACCAATTGAAAGCTCGGCCCATTCCGGCCCCCGAATAGCAATTTGCCCGACCAAGACAGCAACACCCGCTCCAATGGGCAAAGCCGGCCGCCACACCGAAACTGGCGCGCCCAGGACATGCTCGGCCAAGCGCATCTTGACGATCGAGGCCAAGCCAAGCGTTATAGCAAGCGCCAAGGCAGGTGCCGCCGCTTGATAAAATTCACCATAGCCTTGTGCCTTCGCCCACAGGATCAGGCCTATGGTAAGTGCAATCTGTGTCAAAAGTGTCGCAAGTGAGACCATCAGGTTTCTAAACCGGGCCGTGTAAACCAATGCGGCCTCACTGACGACAGCGGCAGCGGCAAAGACTTCAGCGGTCAAAAGAAGCGCCAAAGCCCCTGTTCCCCCCACAAAATCCCGGCCCGGGCCAATCAAGCCCATCAAAGCCTCGCCCGGAATCCCCAACGCCAATGCAACGCCCAACTGAGCAGCGATAATCCAAAAACCGACTTGGCTGATCTGGCCCGCAATCGCTGGCAGATCATTTTCTTCGAGCTTGCGCGTAATCACTGGGCCGAGCACTGGATCAAAGCTGGATTTCAATTTCTGCGGCAAGCTCGCCACTTGCTGCGCGACCCAATATATTCCAACGGCCGCTGGCGAAACGAAGAGGCCAAGCAACGCAAGATCAACGCGCCTTGACCCCCATTCAATCGCGTCGGCGCCCGCCAAAGGCATATTGCGGCGCATCAGCGCATAAAGCTCTGAACCCCGGGGCGTCCAATTCTTGGGAAGGCCATAGCTGTTCAAGAAGGGAATGACCGAGGCAATCAGTGCCGCCGCCATCGACAAAGCATAGGCGACAAGCAGGCCATCGCTTGGCACCCACCACCATAAAGCAATGGCGGCCATGCTGATCGTCCATGGTTCAATCACGGCACGCGCCCGCACCGTTGATTTGACATCGAAGCGATAGGCCAGGGCCGCAAGCATGACATCAGACAAGGCCAGCGCCGGGATGATCAAAGGCAAAAGATAATCGAGCGGCTTGATCGCGCTATTGGGAAACATGATCTGCGGGAAGATCATCAACAGCATTGTTGGGATCAGCGTCGCGGCAAGCACCACCAGCACAGCATCCCACGCGCCATTATCCTTGCCGTCGCCCGACAAATGGAGCGCCAAGCCCCGCTTCAAGCCCAATGTGGCAAGCTGTGCCGCAAATTCAACAATAACAATCGCATAGGCCAAACGACCCAGCGCCTCAGGGCCATACCAATGCGCCCCGATGAACAGAAACGGGATACGCGCCACCAGCCGAATGACAAAGCCCAACACATTGGTTTGGCCGCCCTTGGCAAGTTGACTGAGGTCGTCGCTCACGCGGACCTCATCCTCAATGCGCCGCTCCCCAATTTGCGCCTGTGCCAATCTCCACGCCCAGCGGCACATCAAGCTTCACTAGCGGTTCTGCGGCTTCTTCCATCACCCGGCGGATGATAGGCGTCGCTGCCGCAACATCACCTTCCGGCAGTTCAAAGACCAGTTCGTCATGAACTTGCAGGAGCATGCGGACATTGGGCAAGCCCGCTTCAGCGAGTGCGGGAAGCATCCGCACCATAGCCCGTTTGATGATGTCCGCGCTTGTCCCTTGGATCGGCGCGTTGATCGCAGCCCGTTCGCTGCCTGCCCGTTCGGTCTGATTGGGCGAGGTTATCCGGGTGAAATGGGTTTTCCGGCCGAATAGCGTTTCCGTGAAGCCCGTTTCCCGCGCGGATTGGAGGGTTCGGCTGATATATTGGTTGATGCCGGGGAAGCGTTCAAAATAACGATCAATCATCGTCTGCGCTTCATCTGAGCTAATCCCCAACCGCCCCGCCAAGCCCCAGCGCGAAATGCCATAAAGAAGCGAGAAGTTGATCGTCTTCGCCTTGCCGCGCGTGTCGACGTTCACTTCGCCAAACAGTTCTTGTGCGGTCAAGCTGTGAATATCATCGCCCTTGGCAAAGGCCTCCTTCAAGGCAGGCACGGCGGCCATATGCGCCGCAAGCCGCAACTCGACTTGGCTATAGTCTGCTGAAAGCAATACATTTCCCGGCTCCGCCACAAAGGCGGTGCGGATACGACGGCCAACCTCGGTACGGATCGGGATATTCTGCAGGTTAGGATCATTGGAAGACAGGCGCCCGGTCTGCGC
>DLOX01000165.1:11756-11892 GCA_002478575.1 Sphingomonadales bacterium UBA7473
ACAGGCGCCCGGTCTGCGCGCCCGTGATCGAATAGCTGGTATGGACCCGGCCGGTCTTGGGGTTAATCTGTTCCTGCAACGCATCAGTGTAAGTCGATTTGAGCTTGGACAGTTGCCGCCATTCCAGCACCTTCGC
>DLOX01000016.1 GCA_002478575.1 Sphingomonadales bacterium UBA7473
CGCTGCGGAAGACTTCTATCGTCCGCATCGCACGTGCGTTGCCGATCCAATAGGTGTTGCAGTTGGAATAGGCATCATCGCTAAAGCCATAGAAGCGCCGCTGCCCGGTTGGGTGCGCGGCCAATACGGATGATTTCCGGGTCAGGACAACGCCAGCGTCAGCACCTTGGGACTGGCCGATAATCTCTGACACGCCATCGCAAGTGAGCAACACATTATCTGCGGTTGTCACCAAGATGGGGAAGGTCGCACCATCTGTGCCTTCGGAGATGCTGTCCGCAATATTGTCTTGCGACTGAACGGGGATCAGCCTTCCTGCCTTCATCAATTCGGCCGCGACAGGTACCTCATACAAAACAGCCGCATCATGGACTGAAACGCGGATCGTTCCAATGGCAGGGTTACTCGCCAAGGCTTCGATGACGTGTGAGATCATGGGTTTCCCGGCGACCGGCACAAGGCATTTGTGAGAAACTCCATGCTTTTCAGCCAGAGGATCAAGCCGCCCATCGCGCTTTCCGGCAAGGATCAAGGCCGTCACTTTCGCGACTGGAGTGGTTGGTAATGTTGGCACTGAGACCTGCGTTGCCGGCTGAAAGCTGCGGCGGCTGCCGAGCAGACCCTGCCGCGCCAGACTATGGGCCATAATGCTCTCCAACAGGCTTTGATGATCAATGCCGACGCTTGCCGCCGAACGGGAAATCGTCTTTTTTGACCACAGGTTGCAGGACAAATTAACTTCCATGAAGCGCGCTTCACCCGTTTCTCGATTCACGCGAAACTCAAAGCGCCCATAGTCAAAGGGCCAAAGCTCAGTCATCAAGGTGCGTGTCATTCGTTCAAGGCGCTTGCTGAGCAGCGGATCTTCGACAATCACCAACGGATCATCAGGCACTTCGACGAGGCCGCGCTTTTCCTCGTAAGAACGAAGTTCACGATCCCCTTCCGGCAAATAGGCCATTGCTGGCAAAAGCAAAGGTCCCTGCCCCCCGACCACTGGCACAGCAACGTCAATTTCCGGCACCCAAGCCTCAATCAAAGCATCATGGCCTTGGGCATGGAGCCCTTCAACATGGCCACGTACCTCCAACCAATCATCCAACAATGCTACGCCCCAAGAGGCAGATGAAGCATTGGGCTTCACGATGAAGCGCTCGGCCTTGAATGGGGGCGCAATTGGAGCAGGCGTGCCGATCCGACAGCTCACCCAGTCCATCGTCGGCACTTGATGCTGATGCGCAACAAGCTTCATCAGATGTTTATCGTCAGAAAGGCCGCGTAAGATCGGAGACGCGCCGAGATAGGCCTTGCCATGCCGCTCTAGCAGCAAAGGCGCCAGCATCTCGCTATTCTGAAACCCGCCCCGATTGAGCAAGGGCACAACAAAATCCACATCAGGCCGATCAAACAAAGCCTCATATCCGTTGGCCGCCGAGACATTCAGGCCAATGGACTTAAGAGTGGTCAGCACTTCATGATGATAAACGGCATGCGTGCCATCAAGCGCATCTGGCTTCCCGGACGAAAGGGCATGTTTCGCCAAGAACAAGATATGCAGCTGATCTTTCGCCCAATCGGGCAGCTTCATCACCTTGTCGGCGAGGGATACAGACATCGCTGGGCTCCTTAAGCGTGTCGGTCGTAGCTAGTGATCCAAGATGACGAGAATGCGAAAATTCCATGTCAAATTTGTGTCGCAGGAGGCGTGCTGCTCCAGCTCATCAGCCTTTTCAGGCAGTTCATCTAACCGTCGAACACCAAATTTCGGCCTTCAATCCGCCGATAGAAGCAACTGGACTCCCCCGTATGGCACGCGGGCCCGACGGGGGTACAGCGCAGCCAAACAGTATCCTGATCACAATCGATCCGCATTTCCTCGACCGTGAGGAAATGACCGGAAGTCTCGCCCTTTTTCCACAATGATCCGCGCGATCGCGACCAGAAATGCGCAATCTTGGTTTCAACAGTCAAATCAAGCGCTTCGCGGTTCATATGCGCCACCATCAACAGCTTTCCGCTGGTAAAATCGGTTACCACGGCAGTGATCAGGCCAGACGCATCCCATTTGGGATCAAGCTGCGTTCCGGCTTCCCGATCATTCATATGTTTTTCCTTTGGATAAGGTGCAGACAAAGGGCGAAGTCGCTCCTATAGGCTCGCCATCGTAGCACGACAATGAAGGGTTCGCGATGCTATCTACTCATCCATTTGCTGATGATAAGCTGCGCGAGGAATGCGGGGTTTTTGGGGTTTGCGGGGCCGATACAGCTTCTGCCATCGTAGCGTTAGGCCTGCACGCTTTGCAACATCGCGGCCAAGAAGCCACCGGCATTACAAGCTTTGATGGCAAGGAATTTCATTCGCTGCGCGCGATGGGCCATGTTGCGGGCAATTTTGATAGCGATGCCGCGATCGGCCAATTGCCCGGGCATACAGCCTGTGGCCATGTCCGCTATTCAACGACTGGCGACACGTCTATGCGTAATGTTCAGCCTCTTTTTGCAGACTTGGCGTCGGGCGGTTTTGCAGTCGCGCATAATGGCAATATCTCCAACGCAATGACTGTGAAGCGGGAGCTGGTGCGAACAGGCGCAATCTTCCAATCGACCAGCGACACAGAAGTCATCATTCACTTGGTCGCAACCTCGACCTATCGGACCTTGCTCGACAAGTTTATTGATGCACTGCGGCAAGTCGAAGGCGCATATTCGCTCATCTGCATGACGCCCGAAGGCATGATCGTGTGTCGTGATCCTTTAGGCATAAGGCCTCTGGTCATGGGCAAGCTGGGCGACGCATACATCTTCGCTTCTGAGACAGTTGCTTTGGATGTCGTTGGCGCGACCTATGAACGCGATGTGGAACCCGGCGAAATCATTGTGATCAGCAAAGGCCAACTCCGCTCTATCCATCCCTTCCCCAATCACCATGCCCGGCCCTGCGTATTCGAGCATATTTACTTCTCTCGCCCCGATTCAATCACCGGCGGATCAAGCGTCTATTCCGTTCGCAAGGCCATTGGTGCGGAGCTGGCCACGGAGAATCCGGTTCAGGCAGACCTTGTTATCCCGGTTCCAGATTCAGGCGTTCCGGCGGCCATTGGCTATGCGCAAAAATCCGGCATTCCCTTTGAGCTTGGCATCATCCGCAGTCACTATGTCGGACGCACCTTCATTCAACCGAGCGACAATATCCGCCATTTGGGTGTGAAGTTGAAGCACAACGCCAACCGCGCTTTGGTCGAAGGCAAGAACATCATCTTGGTCGATGATAGCATCGTGCGCGGCACCACCAGCCTCAAGATCGTGCAAATGATGCGCGATGCCGGCGCCAAAGAAGTGCATATGCGCATCGCCTCTCCGCCAACGCGTCACAGTTGCTTCTACGGCGTCGACACCCCGGAACGCAGCAAGCTCCTCGCCGCCATTCATGATGTGAAGGGCATGCAGGACTTTATCCATGCCGACAGCTTGGCCTTCATCTCCATTGAAGGACTATATCGCGCGCTCAACGAAGAACGGCGCAACGACATTCGCCCACAATATTGCGATGCCTGCTTTACAGGCGATTACCCAACGCGGCTGACCGACCATGACGAAAGCAGCGCGGTGGACCAACTGAGCCTTTTGGCCGAGCGTATAAACTGATGAGCGACAAATCTCTGTCTGGCCAGCTTGCTCTGGTCACTGGAGCCTCACGCGGCATTGGCGCAGCAACGGCCGAGGCTTTGGCTGCAGCGGGCGCGCATGTGATCCTGACGGCCCGCACCACCAAGGATTTGGAAGCGATTGAAGATCGCATCCATGAGGCAGGCGGAAGCTCCACAATCGCGCCCCTCGATCTGACCGAAGCCGAATCCATTGGCCGATTGGCGACCGCAATCTCTGGGCGTTGGGAAAAGCTCGATATCATGGTGCTGAATGCGGCGATGCTCGGCAATCTCGGCCCCCTGCAATATGCCAATCCCAAGGAGTTTGCGCAGATCTTCACATTGAATGTCAGTGCCCAACAGGCGCTGATCGCAGCCTTTGATCCTCTGCTGAGGGCAAGCACTGCCCCCCGGATCATTGGGCTCACCTCAAGCGTAGCGGCCACGCCTCGTGCCTATTGGGGAGCTTATGGAGCAAGCAAGGCAGCGTTTGAAGTGCTCCTGCAATCTTATGGCCTAGAAAATCAGAATACCGCGCGGATGAAAGTGGCAATTGTCGATCCTGGTGCCACCCGCACCGCGATGCGCGCCAAAGCCTATCCTGGCGAAAAGCCAGAGACGGTTAAGGACCCGCATGTTGTGGCCAACGAAATCGTCGAACTCCTGACGCAAGATTTTGTAAACGGACACAAAATGCGCGTTAACTCTGATCTTTAGGGGTCGGGAAAGGATATCGTCCGACGCTCGCTGAACCCGGTTAGAATAAATATGTTTCAGGAGCCCAACTATGACATCTCTGAACGTCGCAACCAAAAGCTATGCCCAAGCCGCGCTTGAAGATCGTTGCGTCCCGCGCACACCCGTTCGCATCAACGCGAAACTAAGGCCGAGGGGCGACACAGGCTTCAATGTCAAAGTGTGCGACTTATCGACAGCTGGCTTTGCCTGTGAAGCGGTTACCAGTATGCGCCCCGGCCGACTTTGCTGGCTCACTATTCCTGGCTACGAAGGCTTTGAGGCTGAAGTGGTTTGGAACGACGGGGCTGTAGTGGGCTGCGCCTTTTCTAACTTCATCAATCAAGCAATTTTTGATCGGATTGCGAAGATGTACCCAGCTCCCGTGCAAACAAATATTCATCATCTCGCTGATTGCCGACCATGAAATAAGTATCAGCGACCTTCCGAAAACCATGGCGCGCGTAAAAACGCTGTCCGTCATGGTTTCCGCTGTAAACGCTCAAAGCAACCACATCATAGTTTCGCGCTCGCGCTTCAGCGACAGCCCAGTCCATAAGCGCTGAGCCGAGCCCCTTGCCTGTGACACCGCCGCGTAAATAGAGCTGCTTCAAGTCAAGCACCCGGCGACCCCCAAAATCATGGTCAAAGCCACCGTTTAGGCCAAGCTTGCAATAGCCAACCAGGCGGCCATTCTCCTCTGCCAAACGATAGATGCGATCCGAATTGGCAATCTCCGCAGCAATGACGTTGGTCGCATAGGCGGATTCCAGAAACGAGCTGAGATCCTCTGCCGAATAGAGATCGCCAAACGCATCAACGAAGGAAGTTGCCCCCAGCTCGGATAGCGCTGAGACGTCGCTTGGATAGGCTGAACGATAGGTAGTGGTCATGCCCCTCGCCGTGCCATTTGGTCTCTTAATTGTCATCCAGTAAATTCACCCCCCATGAAATCGCAAAGAGCGTTGAAGCATCGGTTGTCATGACGCGCGACAAGTGGATAAGGTTTCGAAAGTCTATTGAGAAAGCCCTGCCCTTGCCTATGCTCTTGCCTCGCCTCACCCTTCTGTTAGCGCTTGTCGGTATGACCATGCCTGCCTCTGCCGCCATTGATCCGCCGCCTGAACCCAAATGGGCGATTGTCATCCATGGCGGTGCAGGTGCGATGGCGCGGGGGAAGCTCAGCAAGGAGCAGGATCGAGCTATTCGCATTGCTTTGGCCGGCGCGCTGGATGCAGGCGCTCGCATCTTGAAGGAAGGTGGGTCTTCGGTTGATGCGGTGGAGGCTGCGGTCAAAGTCTTGGAGGATGATCCCAATTTCAATGCTGGTCGCGGAGCCGTGCTGACCTATGAGGGCGGTATCTCACTCGATGCAGCGATCATGGACGGCAAGACACGCAAAGCTGGTGCGATCGCAGGCACGACGATTGCCAAAAACCCAATCAGTGCGGCGCGCAAGGTGATGACGGATAGTCCGCATGTGATGCTAAGCGGCACTGGTGGGGATGCGTTTGTCACAGAAATGGGATTGGAAACTGCAGACCAAGCTTATTTCGAAACCCCAGAACGCCGCCGCCAATTGGAAGAACTAAAATCCAAAGACGGCGCTTGGTTCGATAAAGAGATTAAATAT
Organism: Sphingomonadales bacterium UBA7473; assembly: GCA_002478575.1. GTDB lineage: Bacteria > Pseudomonadota > Alphaproteobacteria > Sphingomonadales > Sphingomonadaceae > Aquisediminimonas. The sequence goes on from DLOX01000016.1 coordinate 6,018, forward strand.
GGCACGGTCGGTGCGGTCGCGTTGGACACGCAAGGCCATGTCGCGGCAGCTACGTCTACGGGCGGTCTGACTGGCAAGAGATGGGGCCGCATCGGCGACTCTCCTCTGATTGGTGCAGGCACTTATGCCGATGATCGCGCTTGCGCTGTCTCAGCGACCGGCGCCGGCGAATATTTCATCCGAGTCGGCGTGGCGCATGAGATTTGCGCGCGCGTTCGATTGAAGGGTGAAAAGATCGTTCCGGCGGCGACCGCCGTTATGGCAGAAGTGAAGGCGCTCGGCGGAGATGGCGGTGTCATCGTGATCGCGCCGGATGGCCAAATCGGATGGAGCTTCAACACGCCAGGCATGTATCGCGGCGGCAGGGACTCGACCGGTCGTGAACGCATAGCGATTTACGGCGACGAATGATCCGTCTCCTTGCCCTAATCTTGCTGCTCTTTGCCACGGCGCCAGCAAAGGCGTGGTGGGATTATGGCCATGAAACAGTAGCGACCATCGCTTGGGATCATGTGAAGCCCGCAACACGGTCCAAAATTCGTGCGCTTCTGAAGCAGAATAGCGCACTTGAAACACCAACCTGCCCCGTGCGCACTTTGGAAGAGGCCTCCGTTTGGGCTGATTGCATCAAGGGCCTTGGCGCACGGTTCGATTATGCCTTCAGCTGGCACTATCAAAATGCTGATGTCTGCAAGCCCTTTGATATCAGTGCCGCCTGCAAAGACGGGCATTGCGTGTCGCGGCAAATTGATCGCGCTGTAAAGCTGTTGCAGGATGAGCGCGTTCCCAAACGGGAAAAGCTCATGGCCCTCGCCTTCCTCACTCATTTTGTCGGCGATCTTCATATGCCGCTCCATGCTGGAGACCGAGCGGATCGCGGCGGCAATGATGTAAAGGCCGCCTACGGCTTGGTCGAAGGACGGTTCAATCTCCACTTGCTTTGGGATGGCCCGCTTGCAGAACGCGCGATCACTACACCGCCTGCCGGCCCCAAGGGCATTGCTGCTGGGATCAACCAAGGCGAGCAAGCGCAACTCGCGGCAGGCACTGTGCTTGATTGGTCAAGAGAGAGCTGGGAAGTTGCCAAATCTGCGGCCTACACGACGGCACTCGGCGGTGATCCGTGCAGCGCGGTTCCTCCAAGGGCGAAACTGGATGACGCAACTATTGCAGCTTTGGTGCCCGTCGTGCGTCAGCAATTGCTAAAGGGCGGGCTAAGACTGGCCCGACTTTTGGACGAAGCGCTTTAACCGCGCCCGCGATACCCTGGCACGGCTTGGTCTGGGATCCAAACGCCTTTGGGTGGCTCCCCTGATTGCCAAAAAACATCAATGGGGATGCCGCCCCGCGGATACCAATATCCGCCTATGCGCAGCCACAGCGGCTTCATCTCGGCAAAGAGGCGCTGGCCAATGCCCACCGTGCAATCCTCATGGAAAGCTGCGTGATTGCGGAAGGAACCGAGGAACAGCTTCAGTGCCTTGGATTCAACAATCGTTTCCCCCGGCACATAATCAATTACCAGATGCGCAAAATCGGGCTGCGCTGTCACGGGGCAAAGCGAAGTAAACTCGGGCGCGACAAAGCGAACCAAATAAGGGCTCCCGGGACGCGGGTTGGCAGGATAATCAAGCACTGCCTCTTCCGGGCTGTTGGGAAGAGCGCTGGTTTTGCCGAGAAAGGGTCTGTCCATATACGCACGCATTA
>DLOX01000112.1:0-17042 GCA_002478575.1 Sphingomonadales bacterium UBA7473
CCGCCTGAGCCGGGCAGACTGTCAGCACCTACGTTGGTCAGCGGCACGGAAGCGGGTGTCGGCGTCGCCGAACCGCCCCCACCGCCGCCGCCGCAAGCGGCAGTTGCCAAGCCCGCAGCAGGGATCAAAAATTTGGTAACGGGGGCTTTGGTTGTTGCGTCTGGCCCAGGATGGGCATCGGGAAGAGCGAAATCGGTGGGTGCATCAACCTCAAGTGCAGTCTCGAGGTCAAAACGATGCAAGGCTTCCTTCATATACACTCTCCAGCTGGCGCAAGAAATCAACCATGAAGGTCGGGTTCCGGATCAGCAGGGTCGTCGCAGAGATTGTTCAATGTATCCTTTCTAGGGATGGTTAAATCTGGGTAAGAATTTGCCTTATCTTAACGTCAGGAGAGGAATTATTAACCATTTATCAACCTGTGCCACCTAGGCAGAAGGCATGGAAAAAAAGCCCGCCTTTCCTTTGTTTTTTGGCCTCTTGATCGCGCTCGCTATTCCCGGCGTGGCACGGGCTGATGTGTTTGAATTATCAAACAATGGCCATTTTGTTGAAATTTCTAAGCCAGCTTGGCAGCCCGAACCAGCGCCTGAATTTCTTGCGCCCATGGTCGCGCCAGCTCAGCCGCTTCTCGCGTCAACGCCATCGCAGCTTGGCGTGAGACAGCATATCCAAAATGCGGCAGCGCAATATGGCATTAACGGTGATTTGGTCGATGCTGTGGCTTGGCAAGAATCGCGTTACAATCCGCGCGCTCGTTCTTCTGCTGGTGCCATTGGTGTGATGCAGTTGATGCCGGGCACCGCGCGTGAGCTTGGTGTGAGCAACCCCCATGATGTTCGACAGAATGTGGCCGGTGGTGCTGCCTATTTGCGCAAGCAGCTTGAACGCTTTGGGAATAATGTGCCGCTTGCTTTGGCCGCCTATAATGCTGGTCCGGGGGCCGTAATCAAACATGGTGGGATCCCGCCCTATCGCGAAACCCAAAATTATGTGCGGCAAATCATGCAGCGCCTGTCAGCCACCATGGCTTATCGTTTCATCTATTGAGTGAGGTCTTTCATGCGATTCAACTTCAAAAAGACGTTTGGGTTCGGCGCGCTTGCGGCAGCCATCCATCAAACCGCCTTCGCTCAAGTCGCTGGCGCTGACCCGCAAGGCTCGGGCCCGATCATCAATGCCCTCAACTGGATGCAAGGCACTTTGCTTGGCAATGTAGCAACCACGGCTGCCGTTATTGCTGTTGCCGTCGTTGGCTTGATGATGCTGACTGGCCGAATGAACTGGCGCTTTGGCGCGACGGTCATCATTGGCTGTTTCATTCTCTTTGGCGCCACCGCCATTGTTTCTGGAATTCGCGCCGCAGCCGTTGGTGGCTAGGCCATGACCCCGCTCAACCGCACGCCCATCTTCAGGGCGCTGACGCAGCCGCAGATGTTTGCAGGGGTGACCTATAGCTATTTCATCATCAACTTGGTGGTGACGACGGAGATTTTCCTGATCAGCCGGTCCTTCTGGGCTATTCCAGCGGCAGCGGTCATTCATGCCATCGGCTATATGGCGTGCCTACGCGAACCCCGTATTTTTGATCTATGGATCACCAAAGTCAGCCGCTGCGGCCGCACCCGCACGCATGATTTTTGGCGCTGCAACAGTTATCGGCCCTAATCCATGACTTTGGCGAGCAGAAAACTTGAAAAGCTTGATCCGCGTGCCGGTGATCGGCTGCCTTATGCAAGCCATATCAATGGTCAGACGATCGTAACGCGGTCCGACGAGCTCATCCAAATGATCCAGCTCGATGGCCTTGCCTTTGAAACCGCCGACAGTGAAACGCTGAACCATATGGCCGCTGTCCGTGATGTCATCATGCGGGGCATCGCCAATTCTAACCTTATGCTCTATTGCCACGTGATCCGGCGGCAAGTCGCAGCGGAGCTGTCAGGCGTGCATCCCGAAGGCTTTGCGCGTCAGCTGGACGAGCAATGGCAAAAGAGGCTCAGCGCCAAGCAGCTCTATATCAACGATATTGTCCTGATGTTGGTGCGTCGTCCGGCGCGCGGCAAAGTGGGCTTTGTTGAACGCTTGACAAAATGGGGCAGCGGAAAGCGCAGCGGCGCTGAAAAGCTTGCTGAGCAGGCGCGGGAACTGCGCGAGCTTGATTCCGCGCGTATCAACCTTTTGTCGGCTCTCACACGCTATGGACCCCGTGTTCTGGAGCGTTATCAGGGCGCAAACGGAAACTGTTCCGAGCCGCTGGAGATACTCTCCGCACTCTATAACGGCGAAATGCAGCCGGTCTTGGAACCAACCGGAGATGCTGGCCATTATCTGCCTTATAAGCGGATCAGCTTCGGGCTTGATGCTTTGCACTTGAAGGGCGCTAGCGCCGCGACTTCACGGTTCGGTGCCATCGTGTCGATCAAGGATTATCCTGCGACAACGACGCCGGGGATGCTCGACAATCTGCTGCGATTGCCGCACGAACTGACGCTGACCGAGAGCTTTGCCTTTGTTGATCGGCAAATTGCCGATGAACGGATCGGCCTTGCGCTTCGCCGGTTGCGGGCAGCCTCCGATGAAACGACAACGCTGCGCCAAGGCTTGCTTGGGGCAAAAGACGAACTCACTGGCGGTGCGGCTGCCTATGGTGAGCATCATTTGACCGTCCATGTCCGTGCATCTTCTTTGCCAGCTTTGGATGCAGCGGTTGCCGATGTTCAAGCGTCGCTTGCCGATATTGGTGCAGTCGCTGTCCGCGAAGATTTAAATCTTGAAAGCGCCTTTTGGGGTCAGTTCCCCGGCAATGCTGAGTTTATTGCCCGCAAAGCGCTTGTCTCAACCGCCAATCTTTCTGGCCTGATTTCGCTTCATGGCTTTCCCATCGGTGGACCAGCCGGTGGACCTTGGGGAGAACCGATCACGGTCCTCGAAACCACGTCGAGCACGCCCTATTTCTTCAACTTGCACAGCGGCGATCTCGGCAACTTCACACTGATTGGTCCTTCAGGTTCAGGCAAAACCGTTGTTTTGAACTTCCTGATTGCACAAGCGCAGAAGTTTCAGCCGCGCACCTTCTTCTTCGATAAGGATCGTGGCGCTGAGATTTTCATCCGCGCGATTGGCGGCCATTATGACGTTTTGCGTCCCGGTCAGCCAACGGGCTTTAACCCTCTGCAATTGCCTAAGAGTGCTGAAAATCAGGCCTTCTTGCGCCAGTGGCTTTCCCAGCTGCTGACCCCAGCCGGTGTGCAACTTACTGCGGATGAAAACGCCATTATCGCCAGCGCTGTTGAAGCCAATTTTGATCAGCCCGCCGAATATCGCCAGCTTCGGTATTTGGTCGAATTGCTGGCCGGCGGTGCTCGGCCTGTTCGTGGCGATCTCGCGTCTCGGCTTGCGCCTTGGTATGGGGCAGGGGAGCATGCTTGGCTGTTTGACAATGGCGAAGACAAGCTCAATCTCGACACGCGCACAGCAGGCTTCGATATGACTGCGCTGCTCGACAATCCCGTGCTGCGCACACCGGCCATGATGTATCTCTTCCACCGCGTCGATGAGCGGCTGGATGGCACGCCCTCCATGATCGTCATCGACGAAGGATGGAAAGCGCTTGATGATGAGATTTTCGTCCACCGCTTGAAAGACTGGATGAAAACCATCCGGAAGCGCAATGGCGTTGTTGGTTTTGCCACCCAAAGCGCAAGCGACGCGATTGAAAGCAAGATTGCCGCGACCATCATCGAACAATCGGCAACCCAATTGTTCATGAGCAATCCCAAAGCGCAAGCCTCAGACTATTGTGGTGGCTTTGGTTTGACGGAGCATGAGCTTGATCTGGTCCGCTCTTTGCCCGAGCATCTCCGCTGTGTGTTGGTCAAGCAAGGTGGCAACAGCGTTGTGGCGCGGCTTGATATGGGCGATATGCCTGATGCGATTACGATCTTGTCGGGTCGTGAAACCAGCGTCCGCAAGTTGGATGAGCTTCGCCAAAACCATGGCGACGCGCCTGCCGATTGGCTGCCCCAACTGCTGCAGGCGGCCGAAGAGGGGCCATCGGTTCTTTGGGCTGGCGCAAAGACTGGAACCAGAGGCTGATGGCCGCTTGCGCTCCGATTAGCCCGCTTGCGGGTTCTGCCGAGACGATGGTCGGCACAGTGGACTGCTATATGCAGACCTATGTGCAGTCGGGCTATGCCAATCTGCTCGGTCCCGGAAGCTTGTTCAGTTACGCTTTGACGGTTGCGCTAACGCTCTATGTCGCGCTTGTTGGCTATCGTCTGATCTTCGGTCGGTCCACGCTCAGCATGGGCGAAATGATGCCGCGTATGGTGCTGATCGGTGCTGTGCTTGCGCTCACCAGCAATTGGGCAACCTATCAGGTGCTGGTCTATGATGTTTTGACGGATGGTCCGCAGGAGATTGTCAGCGCCATCAATCCCGGCGCAGGTAAAGCGACTACAATCACGGAGCGTGTTGACGTCTTGTCCAACCGCATGGTGGATTTGGCGGATGCTTGGACGGAGTTTGATGCGCGTCCGGAGGCGGCCATGCCTGCCGATATGCCAGCGGCAACGCCAACCGCGCCAGAGGCTCTTCCCCCGACCGTAACGGGGATCACCGCTTTGGTCGCGCCAAAGGATTCGCTTGGCCCGAACATGCTTTTGCTCAGTGCTTTGTTGCTTGTTTTGGCGTCCGCAGGCGTCTTGGTTATTGCGAAGATCATATTGGGTTTGCTGCTGTTGCTTGGTCCCGTCTTCGCGATCCTAGCGCTTTTTGCGGGAACGCGTGGTTTGGCTCTGGGTTGGGGCAGAGCAGCGGTGCTGATGGCGTTGGTGCCCATCATGGCGATGATGACTTCGGCAGGCGTAGTGGCGCTGTTGGAACCGGTCTTGACCGAAATGTATGTCTCGGCGAGCCAAGGCCTCTTCTCGCTGCGGTCCGCTCTGGCCATCCTCGTCGTGGTGCTCATCATGGTGGCCGTCTCCGTTCAGCTCTTCCGCATTGGCCGGACGATTGTGGGCGGATGGGTGATGTCCTTTGGTCAAGCTCCAAGCCGCGCCGTTGAAGGCACGCCAGTAACGGTCAACGCCAATCAGAACGAGCTGCAGCCGCCCAATGTGATCTATAATGAACGGATGCAGTCGCTCATTGGCTCAATTGAGCGCTCTGCCATGGCAACGACCAGCGTCAGCCCCGCTACGCAACGGTCCGTCTATCTGCCGCCCCGTTTTGATGGCATCGGCGAAGGTGCGCCCTCTCGCCAAGATATTCCCTCTTCCGACCGGCGCATAGCGCGTGGGCGCGTGACAGCGGTCCGTGCACCGGTCAAAGCGATTAGGAACGCGGCATGATCCGGAATTTTCTTTGGCTCGCCTTGGCGAGTGCGATGTTTGCGGGACCGGCGGTCGCCCAAGTGGCTGAGCCTGCCTATGTGGCGCCCAACATCCGCTACATCACCTATAATCCTGACGCGATCATTCGCCTGACGGGACACACTGGCTATCAAATGATGCTGGAATTTGAACCGGGTGAAAAGCTGGAAACGGTTGGCATTGGGGATTCGTCGGGCTGGCAAGTCACGCCCAACGGCGCTGGAACGATCATGTTCCTAAAGCCTATTGGCCTGCCGCCAACGACCAATTTGTCGATCATCACCAATCAGCGCCGCTATAATCTAGAACTGGTCGCAAGGTCCGGTGTGAAAGTGCCGCAAAGCCAGATCGTCTACGCCGTGCGCTTTCGCTATCCGCAAAAACCTGCCGTGGCGGAAGTTGCCGCCACGCCTCCGCCTTTGATAGCGACGCCGCCGGAGCAGTGGAACCGCGCCTATAGCTATGATGGCGCAAAGGCCAACGTCCCAGAACAAGTGTTTGACGATGGCAAAGCGACTTACTTCCGCTTTCCGGTGGGAGCATCAGCGCCTGCCATTTTCAGCATAACGCCCGATGCGGGTGAGAGCATTGTGAATTTTGCGGTGCGCGGGCCTTATACGGTCGTGGAACAAATCGCGCCGCAATTTGTCCTGCGCCAAGGCAAAGAAGTGACCTTCATCTTCAATGATGCCTATGCCGCGCCAACACCGGGGCCTGATGCACCGAAGCAACGGGAAAAGAGAAAGAAGCGGGGGCTTTTTGGAAGCAAATCTAAGGAGGCAAAGCCATGACGGTGCTTAAGCCCGCCGGCCCAGACCCGCGCACAGCGATGGATGAGGACGCATTGGAGGACGCCAATCAACAGATCCTCTCGCCTGTCGCTATGCCCGCCGGATTGTCTCCGGGGTTGAAGCTTGGCTTTGTCGGTATTGGTTTGCTTGGCGTTTTGACCTTCACGACGCTCGCGACTAGCCGAGGCGATGCCAACTCGACAGCTAAGACTGTGCCCGCTGCAGCAGCGGTTGCTTCGGTCGTTCCGCCTGGAGGATTGGTGCCGCAAGCCCCTTTGAAGCCTGGCCCCCCAGAACTTCCCCCGCCCACACTTGTGCCTCCGCCCGCCAATGCCACTGGCGGTCCCGTATTGGGCGTCGTTGGTCCCAGAGCCCCCGGTGCCAATCGGTTCCAATCGCCGGGCGTCGTTGTTGATCTGACCAAGGGCGGCCCTGCCATTCTTCCTCCCACACCGGGCCTGATGGGTAAAGGCGATGATCTCAGCGCAGAGGATCGCTTTGCGGACCGTGTGGCGGCTGCCGAGAATGCGCCGGCGCGTGCCGTGCGCATCGCCAATAGCAGCTATACCGTGCCGCAAGGGGCGATCATTGCAGGCGTTCTTGAAACGGCGATCAATTCTGATCTGCCCGGCTATGTTCGTGCAGTGGTGAGCCGCGATGTGATGGGCTTTGATGGAAGGCGCGTTTTGATCCCCAGTGGCAGCCGGCTGATCGGCCAATATCGGTCTGGTCTGACGGCTGGACAGTCGCGCGCTTTCATCGTCTGGACTCGCCTGACCCGACCCGACGGAGTGACCATCTCCTTGGGATCGCCCGTCACCGATCCGCTCGGCCGTGCTGGCCTTGGTGGAAAGGTCGATAGCCATTTCCTCAAACGCTTTGGCTCTGCGATCCTTCTCTCGGTGGTCCAATCCGGTCTTGGGCTTCTGCAGCGCGGCGGCAATGATGTTATTGTGCGGACTGCCGATGATGCCAAAAGCGTAGCTGGAATTGCGCTCCAGCGAGACATTAACATCCCGCCGACCGTGAAAGTGGCGCAGGGTACTGCCATTCGGATCTTTACCGCTCGTGATCTCGACTTTTCAGGGACGGACGGGCCCCCAAGATGAACATGATGACCCCAATCAAGGGGGATCAAAGCAATGTCTATCTGAGCAGTTATTTGGCACCCTTTGTCGAGTGGCTGAATGCGGACGATGTGACTGAAATATTGGTCAATCGTCCGGGCGAACTGTGGGTTGAGCGGATTGGTGCGGCTGAAATGGAGCGGCATGATGTGCCCGCGATTGACGCTGTGTTGCTTGAACGACTGGCGCACCAAATTGCCCGCATCAATCATCAAGGCGTAAGCCGCGAAACGCCTCTGCTGTCGGCGATCCTGCCAAATGGTGCGCGGGTGCAAATGGTATTGCCGCCAGCAACCCGGGGTGACATTGCGCTCGCGATCCGCAAGCATATCGTGCATGATCTCTCGCTCGAAGATTATCTCGCAAGTGGCGGCTTCACCACTCTCGGCAGCGCTTCAGAGGATCAAGCAGATCAGCAAGCAGCCCTTGCTCATGCTTTGAACAACAATGACATCCTTGGTTTCCTCCGCGATGCCGTGGCGGCGCGAAAGACGATCTTGCTGTCCGGTGGCACCTCTTCAGGGAAAACCACCTTGCTGAACGCGTTGCTAAAGGAAATTCCGGAGCAAGACCGCGTCATCACCATTGAAGACACGCCAGAGATCAAGCTGTCTCGCGCCAACGCAGTAGGGTTAGTGGCTGTGGCAGGTGACCAAGGCGAGGCCCGCGTCACGATCGATGATCTGATGAGAGCATCCTTACGCATGCGGCCGGATCGGCTGCTGGTCGGCGAGCTGCGCGGAAATGAAACGGTCACTTTCCTCCGCGCCATAAACACCGGCCATCCGGGTTCGCTCAGCACCATCCATGCAAGCTCCCCTGACGGCGCTTTTGAGCAGATTGCCCTGATGTGTATGCAAGCCGGTCTTGGCCTCTCGCGCACGGAAACCATCCACTACGCCAAGTCGATGATCGATATCGTCGTGCAAATGGGCCGACGGGCTGGACGCCGGGAAATCACGGATATAATCCTCACCCAATAGGCCTTGGACTCAGCTTGGGCCTGAACGGGAGGATCGCCATGCCCGGGCAAGCACAGGATGTGATTACACGTTTTTGGCAAATCCAAGATGATGGCGACTATACAAAGCTTGTCGACTTATTTGCTGAAGATGCTCTGCTGGAAGACCCAATCTGGGGTGCCTATCAAGGCCGCGAAGCGATCATGACTTTCATGACCACAATGGTCAAAGAAATGGGCGAGCGGAAAATCCACTTCACCATCGATGAAATTTGCGGCGATGATCATGCCTGCTGGGCGCGCTGGACCATGCACTCTCCCGCCGGAACACGCTCAGGCTGCGGCATTTACAAGGTCGCACACGGCCAGCTCACCTATTATCGCGACTATATGGATCCCGCCAAAGAAGACTGATCTACATTGGTCGATACAACGGATGGCCAGACTCGATGATCTTCAGGATCGGCAGCGGAAGGGCAGGGTTTGGTGTTCCATCATTCTGGGCCCCGAGCGGTGTGGACCAATCCATCACATAGTTGCGCTTTGAGATGCGCCACTCGCCCTCTCGCTTCTCAAACTCGTCGAGATAACGCCCACCGTAGAGATTGCCGGTCCACTCCCCATCGGTCTCACGGATGCCGGTTGCTAACCCATAGCATTCGACGCTGGCGGAGCTTTCTGAATGGAGGGCGATCTGCACGCTGCCGAGGAAATGCCAGCGGCGTTGGCTGGCTCGCTCAATCTGCATGACGACAGGCACGAAGTCAGCGGCTGCCCCTGTGAAAAAGCCATAGTCGATGGCAGCGTCCGGCCAATAGCAGGAGGCTTGGCCTTCATCATCGAGCCAATCAAGTGTGCGCGAATAGCGTGCGATGACTTCAATAATGGCTTGCTTATCGAGCAGGACTTGAAGGTCTGGATCGCGGCTCATTTCCGGCCAGCCCACCAAGGCGCGATGGCCAGCGGATAGCGTTCTTGCGCGGTTCGATCCTTGTCGCTGGCGTCCTCAGCCAGCGGCGGATCAATTGTCCGCGCAAGCCCTCCGCCTGATCCCTCAACAGGATCGACATATTCCAGCTCAATCCCGGCCAGAACATCGCCGAAATCATGGCTTTCATGATGGTCAGACATTTGATGTTCGTAAAAGGCGGCTTTGTCGACGAAGGAGAGTAAGCAATAGTAGGAGTTTGGTTCCTGCCCCTTCCAATATTCATAGCGCCGCACGCCTTTCTCCGTGGCAAAGGTTTGCGCGACCATATCGGCGATGATCGCTTCCCATTTTTCCTCTTTGCCGGGCTTGATTTGGATATGGGCCAGCAATGTGGTCATCAGACAATCTCCTTGGCGAGAGTGAAGGTAAGGTTGAGTGCAAGCGTGCCGAGCATGATGCCCGGCTGATGGAGGAAGCTGTTGCCTTCGGCATAGTCCATGCCCTCCAGCCTATTGAGGATATGGTTCCACGATATCGTCTGTTCGAGCCGCGATAGGCCAGCGCCAGGGCACACGCGGGGTCCGGCCGAAAAGGCCAAATGCCGCGTCACGGCTTTCCGATCCAGCTTGAGCGAGCGGGCGTCTTCAAACTCATCCGGATCGACATTGGCGGCGCCCCAACGCAAGTGAAGCGTTGACCCAGCAGGCACTGTCACGCCTTGGAACTGCTCATCCTGCGTCGTCATGCGGGTTGAAAGGCCTTGGGTTGGGGATCGCAGCCGCATGCCTTCTTCGGTGAAGGGGCGGATCAGTTCGCGATCTGCCTTCAACTGATCGAACAGGCCCGGCGTCTCGCAGATCAGCTGGGCCTGCTCAGCCAGCGCATATTGCGTTGTTTCTAGGCCTCCGATGACCATGGCATAAACGATGCCGTTAATCTCATCATCGCTCAGGTTCCGATCAAGCGCTTGATAGTGAACTTGGGTCAGGAAGCTGATCATATCATTGCAAGGTCGAGCACGCTTTTCGCGGACTTGGTCCCGCACATAGTCTGAAAAACCAGCGAGCAAGCGGAACTTTTCTTGGGTCTGATCGGGCGTCAAAATGTTATTGTGCCCGCAGCCATGGACGTAAGACATCACCTGTGCATTGCCCCAAATTTCGAGCTGAGGGATATCTTCCATCGGAAAGCCCAAGACGCTCGCCATCGTCCGCTGCGGCAATTGGCGCGCAAAGGCAGCGACAAAATCAGCTTCTTCATGGCGCAGCATATCGTCGAGCAGATGATCAACATGCCCCGCAATCATCGCTTCGTGCCGCTTCGCGCCGGGGCCAACCCAAGGATCGGTTAGTTCTTGCCGATGGGCCCGCCACAATTCCGGGGTCGGTCGCAGCGTGACAATCGATTGGATCATGGCATCAAGATCAGGCATGTCTCGTGCCAATTTGCCTGACTGCTTGATCTGAGCGACCAACAAAGACAGCGTCGGCAAATATCGATCCCAATCGCGGACCACGCGAGAGATATCCTCATATTTGGTCAGGATATAAGCATCGCGATCCGGCGCTAGCCCTTGACCTTCCAACCTCACCACGGGCGCTTCATTGTGAAGGATCGCATAGGCTTCATACCAATGTTCAGCCGCACCCGGACCGAACAGATCAACGTCTGCCAAACTGTGCGGACAGCGCATTGGGCTTAGGTCATGATTGGCTTGGCGATGCATGGGTTCGCCTCTCTCTATCGAATCTGCCAGTTGTTCTCTGCATAGACCTGCCCAAGCTCGGGCGGACTATCTACCAGCAATTGTGGGAGGATGATGTGAGCCGGATTTCGAAGCTCCCGCCCGAACAATGGGACCCGCGGCTGCGCGCTGCCCTTCAGCCCGATCAACTAAGCGATCTTGAACAGGGCCTCACGCGCTTCTTCGCCCATTGTCCGGAACAGGCGCTTGGCCTGATGCAATTTGGCGGCGCGTTGAAGCGGAACCGCAGCTTGCCAGATCGACTGATCGAGCTGGTGCGGCTTCGTGTGGCCTTCTTCAATCAATGCCGCAGTTGCATGGCGATCCGCTATTCCGATGCGGTGGCCGATGGCGTCACAGAAGATTTGGTTTGCTCGCTAGAGCGACCACAAGAAGCCAGCGATCTCACGCCTGCTGAAAAGGCAGCCATCCGTTACGGCGAGTTGATGGCAACGGATCATCTCTCCATCACCGATGCAACCTTTGCTGAGCTGCGCGAGCATTTCAGCGAGGAGCAGATTGTCGAGCTTGGGATGACCTGCGCCTTCTTCGTCGGTTTCGGGCGGCTGGCCGCGACTTGGCATATGGTTGAAGATCTGCCGAAAGCCTTTCAGACCGCTGAGGCGATTGCACCTTGGGGCCAAGAGAAAGTGCAGGTGCGCTAATGGCCAGTGCAGCCCCCGCCGTCAGCATCAACCTATTCGATCCCGCCGTTCAGCATTGCCCATATGATGCGTACAAGACCCTGCGCGATGAGGCCCCTGCCTATCAGCAGCCCGGCACCGACATCTTCATTGTGACCCGCTATGATGATGTCCGGCGGGTGTTGATGGATCCGGAGACGTTCCCCAGCGGATCGTCTGGCACAGCGTACCGGATGAAAACGGGCAATGTTGAGCGACAAAAGCGCGTCGCCGACCGGTTCTCGGCAAAGGGCTGGGTGCCGGAACCAACATTGGGCAGCCGTGACGATCCGGGTCACAAGCAGATGCGCGCGATGTTCAACGAAGCGTTCAAACCCAGCCGGATCAAGGAAATTGACCCTTCTGTTGAGGCGCTGGCCGATGAACTGATCGATGGCTTCATTGACGATGGCCATTGCGATTGGGTCAGCCAATTCGCAGTGCCGCTGCCGCTTTACATTATCGGCGAACAAATGGGCATGCCGCGCACAGATATGTGGCAGATCAAGCGCTGGACCGATGCCTTCTTTCACCGGATTTCCATGATGCTCCCCGAAGAGCTGGAAATGGAAATGGTCGACCGTGAGATTGAGGCGCAGCATTATTTTCAGCCCATCTTTGATCGCTTGCGCAAAGAACCCGACGATTCCCTGATCAGTGTGTTGGTCAACACCGTGATCGAAGGTTGGGGCCGCACCTTGACCAATGAAGAGCTGCATGCCGAAATGATGGCGGACACATTTGTTGGTGGCAGCGAGACAACGACCAATGCTTTGGCGGCTGGAATGAAGCTGCTCATTGAGAATAAGCAGGTCTGGCACCAGCTCAAGTCAGACCCAGATCGCTATATGAAGACCTTTGTCGAAGAGGTGCTGCGGCTGGAATCGCCCGTGCAAAGCCTGATGCGCTTCTGCTCAAAAGACACAGAAATTGGCGGCGTACCGGTGCCCAATGGTGCCTTGATCAATGTCCGCTTTGCCGCCGCCAATCGTGATGACCGCGCTTTTGATTGCCCGGAGAAGCTTGATCTTGAGCGCCCCAAAGCCGGATCGCATATGGCGTTCGGTTCAGGCATCCACCATTGCCTAGGCGCGCCGCTTGCCCGACGAGAGCTGATCTGGGGTTTCACTGCTGTCGTTGACCGGTTCGAAGATATGGCCTTCGCGCCCGGCAAGAATGACTTTGCCGTCCATCCTCACTTTCTGCTGCGGAGCCTTAAAGCTCTGCACATTGAGTTTGAGCCGAAGAGGGTTGAAGGCTCTTTGTCGGTTGGAGAATGAATGGCTCCATTCAACCTCTGTTCAGCCCGGCTGGCCGAAGCTATCACAATGCTTTGGTAATCTAATGCGTTACCATTGAGTCGTTTTTGATAGTTTGAGGAAAGGCTTGATTATGTCCGCCCTTCGCACTTTTGCTCGCGTCGCAGCCCCCTTGGCTTTGTTGGCCGTTGCGGGCTGCGCCCAGAACTTCAATGCCAAGGTCAATCGCTTTCAGGCGATGCCTGTGCCTGCGGGGCAAAGCTTTGTTGTGAAGGCTGGCGATCCGAAGCTCGAAGGCGGCTTGGAATTTGCGACCTATGCGCGCCAAGTCAGTGATCGTTTGGCCTCGCTTGGGTATCAGCCTGCGGCTTCTGAAAGCCAAGCGGCGTTGGTTGTGACCGTCGCCTATGCTGTGGACACGGGCAAAGAGAAGATTCGTTCGACGGGCTTTAACAATTGCGTCGGCTTTTATGATCCTTGGTGCCGCCGGGGCGGGTTTGGCTTTGGTTTTTATCCAACCGCCTATCGCTGGCGCGGGGGCCATTATGCGTATGGCTTTTATGATCCTTTCCTTTGGGGATCAGGCTTCAATGACGATATTGAAAGCTACACCGTCTTCACCAGTGATTTGACGATGAAGATCGCCAAGGCTGGCACCGGCGAGCGCGTGTTTGAAGGCAGCGCCAAGGCGCAGTCTTTGAATGATAATTTGACGATGCTTGTGCCGAACTTGATTGAAGCCATGTTCACAGGTTTCCCCGGCAATTCTGGGGAAACGGTGAAGATCACAGTGGCTCAGCCTAAGCGGAGTTGACGCTCGTCTTTCCGGGCCTGACCCGGAATCCATGCCACGATTTCCAGCCGGCTAGCGGGATCAAGCAGTGAGGCATGGACCCCGGATCAAGGCTCTCCTGAGCTTCGCCGAAGGGTCCGGGGTGACGGCTTTTTTGCCCCTTGATCCCTATCCCTCAATATCAAATGTCAGCCCGGCATGAGCCGTCAGCCGCTTGAGCAAAGGTGCCGCCATCACGCCACCGGGCGTTACCACACCGCCGGGGCTATCGTGTTCCAACAAGGTCAGTGCACTTTCCGCGATCATCTTAGAGGTTGAGCCATAGCCCGGGTCCTTGTCGCCGGTCACAACTGCGCGGACGGATTGGCCATCGGGCATTTCGCCGATGAACAGCACATCATAGTGGCCAGCTTCGCGCTCTTCTTTGCTGGGGCCTTCGCCTTGCTTGGGGAGCGTGCCTGATCCGAAAGGATTGGCGCTCTTGAGGGCCGTTGCGATCCCTTCTGCAATGGCTTTCCCCGCTTCGCCAGCGGTCGTCACCATCATCTCATCATAGACGAAGTCTGTGCCATAGGCATGGCCCAAGAGCGCGTTCGAACGGTGGACATTCTTGGTGTTGATTGGTGCCATGATGAACGGCGCGGTCCAAGTGCCCGTTGCGCTGTCATATTCAGGGACAAGGCCCGTTGGCTGCGATGGCCCTTCAAATCCCGGCGTCAGGCAGAAGGAGGAGCGGAGCAAGCCCACGATCTTGGGGTTTTTCGCCGCGGCTTTCATCGTTTCGGTGAGGCTCGCAATGGTGCCGCCGGACGCGCCACCCGCCATCTTGCGGACGCGGCCTTTGACGCGCGGTGCGGGCTTGCCGAAGCGCTTGACCGCTTCTTGCTGCAGGAACCAGACGCCAAGATCGAACGGTATCGAATCAAAGCCGCAGGAAAAGACGATCCGCGCGCCAGAGGCCTTGGCAGCGTCATCATGCGCCTCGATCATTTCGCGCATCCAAGCCGGTTCTCCGCACAGATCGACATAGTCCGTGCCAGTCGCTGCGCAGGCCGCGACCAGCTCCGGGCCATAAAGCTGATAAGGCCCAACGGTGGTCAGGACCACGCGGGTCCGATTGCACATCGCGGTCAGGCTTTCAGGGGCGCTGGCATCAGCGACGACAAGGGGCGTATCTTTAGGCGCGCCGATCAAATCCCGGACTTCCGCCAACTTTGCTTCATTGCGGCCAGCCATCGCCCAACCTTTGATGCCGCGCGCGACCAGATATTCAGCCACCAGTCGCCCGGTAAATCCGCTTGCACCATAAACGATGATGTCAAATTCGCGTTTGCTCTTGGCCATGGCTGCTCTCCAGTTTTTGTGTGAGCTTCGGGGCCTAAAGGCGCTGCCAAATAGATCAAGCAAGAAAATGGCCCAGCAAGTGAGATACCTGCCGGGCCTAGGTCAGGAACTTTACACTGAAAGTGTTTCGTCCCTCGGGTCGCAAGGGGCGATTAAACAGACTCAAATGACAGCATTGTGACTTCGATCACGTTAAGCAATTTTCACAAGAGATTTGCTGGCCGGTTCAAAAGGGCAGTGGCCAAAGTGCGATAAGCGGCTCTGGCTTCACGCGATGTGGTCTCAGGGTCTGAGCTCGCGACAATTTGAAGCACGCCCTGCGTGAAAGCCCCAAAGAGCAAATGGGCGAGCATGGGCACAGTTGCGCGGTCAATCAGATCCGCATCGGCCAGATGATGAAGCGCATGTTCGGCAAGATCGACCCGCAAGCGCTTATGGAGCTTGGTCCATTCGGCAAGGCCAAGGACAGCTGGGCCATCGATCAAAAGCAATTGTCGCGCGTCTTTCGCCTCATAGAGATGGAACAGCGCATCCCCGCCAGTCACAATCTCATCCACGACATGATCGATATGATCCATCGTGTGACCCGTCACCTTTTCGACCATTTCCGCCAAGATCATTTGGCAAGCGGCGCGAAAAAGATCCTTCTTGTCAGCAAATTGATAATAGACCGCGCCTTTGGTGACGCCGGCCGCCGCTGCGATTTCATTGACGGACACCGCAGCATAGCCCTGTTCAGTGAACAGGCGGCGTGCGCAATGAACCAAGGCGGAAGAACTGGGGCTTGACTCCATACTCAGGGTATGATCAACATACTCGCGGTATGACAAGCAGAAATCTCACCTCCGTATCAACGACGCTTTGGGTGGTGCTTGCGACACTATTGGCGCTTGCGGTCGCGGCATCTGGATTTCTTACCCATGGCTGGACCATCGAAGGCGCAGGCGCGGCGACGCGGTTGACCGCCAGGCTGGCCTTGCCTTGGTTCCTGCTGGCTTGGGGGGCTTCGGCCTTAGTTGCCTTCTGGCCCGGTGGCTGGCGCCAGAGTCTCCTGCGGCGCAGGCGGGCTTTGGGTTTAAGCTTTGCCTTCACCCATTTTGTGCATTTCGCCGCATTGACCTCCATGAGCGTCATTTTCGGTCGCGAGCATTCGATGGTCAGTCTGGTTGGCGGCGGCTTCACCTATGTGATGATCACCGTCATGGCTTTGACCTCCAATGATCAATCGATCCGCTGGATGGGGGCTAAGCGCTGGAAGACGCTCCACAGCTGGGGCGGCGCTTTGATCGCGCTCATCTTTGCCAATAGCTATATGGGGCGGATTGAAAGCGATCCGGCTTTGGGCGTCCCTGCCTTCTCGGCCATCGTTGGCGTGGCACTGCTCAAGATCGCGGCTTGGCGCAAAAGGCGGGGCAGCCGTTTGACAGCAACGGCCTGAAACCGTATAGAAAACCCATCCAATCCAGCCGAGACATGGCCCGCCCTTGCGCGAGTGGGCCGAACGAATAGGCAGAATTGGGCTTCAAACGTGCTGAAAGCTGCGGTTTTCCGATAAGGAGGGCTTGCGGCTTTTTCTGTTTGCTCGTGCCTGCATGACTATGAACAAAGGTGAGAAAACCCCATGGCGAATCCAGCATCGACAGTAGCGATTGCGAAAAAGCGCATCCGCAAAATGTTCGGCAACATCCACGAAGTGGTTGAAATGCCCGATCTGATCGAGGTGCAACGCGAATCTTACGAGCAGTTTCTGCGCTCTGATCCGTCGATTGGTTATGTGTCTGGTTTGGAAAAGACGCTGCGCAGCGTTTTCCCAATCCGTGACTTTGCGGGCACCTGCGAACTGGATTTCGTGAACTACGAATTGGAAGACCCGAAATATGATACCGAAGAGTGTCGCCACCGGGGCCTGACCTATGCTGCGCCGATGAAGGTGACGCTGCGCCTGATCGTGTTCGAAGTCGATACTGAAACCGAAACCCGCTCCGTCCTCGATATTAAGGAGCAGGATGTTTACATGGGCGACATGCCGCTCAT
>DLOX01000112.1:17133-20564 GCA_002478575.1 Sphingomonadales bacterium UBA7473
GTGATCGTCAGCCAGATGCACCGGTCCCCTGGTGTGTTGTTTGACCATGACCGTGGTAAAACCCACTCTTCCGGCAAATATCTTTTTGCTGCGCGCGTTATTCCTTATCGCGGGTCATGGCTCGATTTTGAATTTGACGCGAAGGATATTGTCAACGTTCGTATTGACCGTAAGCGGAAGCTGCCTGTCACGGCGCTGCTGCAGGGCCTTGGCCTGTCGGGCGAAGAAATTCTCAACACTTTCTATAACCGTGTTGTCTTTGACCGTGCGGCCGACGGGTGGAAAATACCATATGTCACCGAAAATTGGCGCGGTCAAAAGCCTGGCTATGATGTCGTCAATGCAGACAGCGGTGAAGTTGTGTTCGCAACGGGGCATAAGATCACGCCGCGTATGGCCAACAAGGCCGAAAAGGATGGCTTGCAGACCCTGCTCATCCCAACCGAAGAAATTTTCGGCCGCTATTCTGCTTATGACCTGATCAACGAGTCGACCGGCGAAATCTACATCGAAGCGGGTGAAGAGGTTTCAGCTGAAAATCTCGAAAAGCTCGACAAGGCTGGCGTTGACCGTCTGGAGCTGCTCGACATTGACCATGTCAACACTGGCCCTTGGATGCGCAACACGTTGAAGGTCGACAAGTCGGAAGACCGCGACATGGCGCTTGATGCGATTTACCGCGTGATGCGCCCCGGCGAGCCGCCAACCAAGGAAACCGCAGAAGCTCTGTTCGCAGGCCTCTTCTTCGATCCAGAGCGTTATGATCTCTCTGCCGTTGGTCGTGTGAAGATCAACATGCGTTTGGCCTTGGATGCGCCCGATGATCATACTACGCTGCGCACCGAAGATATTCTTGCGGTTGTGAAGACGCTTGTCGATCTGAAGGATGGCAAGGGCGAAATCGACGACATCGACAACCTTGGCAACCGCCGCGTGCGTTCGGTCGGTGAATTGCTCGAGAACCAATATCGCGTCGGCTTGCTCCGTATGGAGCGTGCCGTGAAGGAGCGGATGTCGAGCGTCGACGTATCGACGGTCATGCCCAATGACATGATCAACGCGAAGCCAGCCGTAGCTGCAGTGCGTGAATTCTTCGGCTCTTCGCAGCTGTCTCAATTCATGGATCAGACCAACCCACTGTCTGAAGTGACGCACAAGCGTCGCGTATCAGCGCTTGGGCCAGGTGGTTTGACGCGCGAGCGTGCAGGCTTTGAAGTCCGCGACGTTCACCCAACGCATTATGGCCGGATCTGCCCGATTGAAACACCTGAAGGCCCGAACATTGGTCTCATCAACTCGCTGTCCACCTTCAGTCGCGTCAATAAATATGGCTTTATCGAAACGCCATATCGCAAGGTCGTCGAAGGCCGCGTTACCGATGAGTTTGTCTATCTTTCCGCCATGGAAGAAGCCAAGCACGTCATCGGTCAGGCGAACGTTGAACTGGATGGTGAAGGCCGTTTGGTGGATGATGTCGTCTCGGCGCGTGAAGCGGGCGAATTTTTGATCGCACCACGTGAGCGTGTGACGTTGATGGACGTGTCGCCAAAGCAGCTCGTGTCTGTTGCGGCTTCGCTCATCCCGTTCCTGGAAAATGATGACGCCAACCGCGCTCTCATGGGATCGAACATGCAACGTCAGGCTGTGCCTTTGGTGCAGGCTGAGGCGCCCTTTGTTGGCACGGGCATGGAAGAAACGGTTGCCCGTGACTCCGGTGCCGCGATTGCAGCGCGTCGTCCGGGTATCGTTGACCAAGTCGATGCGACACGTATCGTTTTGCGCGTCACGGGTGAGATTGAAGCCGGTCGTTCGGGCGTGGACATTTACACGCTGCAGAAATTCCAACGCTCCAACCAAAACACCTGCATCAATCAGCGGCCATTGGTCCAAGTGGGCGATGTGATCAATGCTGGTGACGTGATCGCGGATGGTCCTTCGACGGAGCTGGGCGAATTGGCACTGGGCCGGAACACGCTCGTCGCGTTCATGCCTTGGAATGGCTATAATTACGAGGATTCCATCCTCATCAGCGAACGCATCGTGAAGGATGACGTCTTTACCTCGATCCATATCGAGGAATTTGAAGTCATGGCCCGCGATACCAAGCTTGGGCCAGAAGATATCACCCGCGACATTCCAAACGTCGGTGAAGAAGCGCTTCGCAATCTCGACGAAGCGGGCATTGTTTACATCGGTGCAGAGGTTGAGCCTGGCGATATTCTTGCCGGTAAGATCACGCCAAAGGGCGAAAGCCCGATGACGCCGGAAGAAAAGCTGCTTCGCGCGATCTTCGGTGAAAAGGCATCCGACGTCCGCGATACATCGCTGCGTTTGCCACCGGGCGTTGCAGGCACCGTCGTTGAGGTTCGCGTCTTCAACCGTCATGGTATCGACATTGATGACCGGACCCGCGCCATTCAGGCCGAAGAAAAAGAACGTTTGGGCAAGGACCGTGACGATGAACGCACGATCCTTAACCGCGCAACTTATTCCCGCCTGAAAGACATGCTGATTGGCCAAGTCGCAACGGCGGCGCCAAAGGGCCTGAAGAAGGGTGCCGAGATTGATCTCGAAAGCCTGTCCGAAGTTGAAAGCCATGAATGGTGGAAGATCGCGGTTGCCGATGACAAGGTTCAATCAGACCTTGAAGCGGTGCGCAGCCAATATGATGAAGCCGTCAAGCTGATCAACGCCAAGTATGAAGATCGCGTTGAAAAGCTGGAGCGCGGTGATGATCTGGCCCCCGGCGTGTTGAAGATGGTCAAAGTCTTTGTTGCTGTGAAGCGCAAGCTTCAGCCAGGCGACAAGATGGCTGGCCGTCACGGGAACAAGGGTGTCATCTCGCGCATCTTGCCTGCTGAAGACATGCCGTTCCTTGAAGATGGTACGCCTGTCGATATCGTTCTCAACCCACTCGGCGTGCCGAGCCGGATGAACGTTGGTCAGATTTTCGAAACCCATTTGGGCTGGGCCGCACGCGGTCTTGGTCAATCGATCACGGCAGCGCTTGAAGAATGGCGCCATTCGGGTGGCGAAGCCGCAGGCAAGCCGCCTGCAGCGGTTCGTGAACGCTTGAAGGAAGTTTACGGCGCGAACTATGCCGATGAGATCGACGGCCGCACTGACAATGACGTGGTTGAACTCGCACAGCTCCTGAAGAACGGCGTGCCGATGGCAACGCCGGTGTTCGATGGCGCGCGTGAGGCTGACGTGTCCAAGATGCTGTCTCTCGCAGGTCTTGATACATCGGGTCAGGTCACCTTGTTCGATGGCCGTACAGGTGATGCGTTCGACCGGAAGGTAACGGTTGGGTATATTTATATGCTCAAGCTGCACCACTTGGTTGATGATAAGATCCACGCCCGGTCCATCGGGCCGTACAGCTTGGTCACGCAGCAGCCACTGGGCGGTAAGGCCCAGTTCGGTGGTCA
>DLOX01000101.1 GCA_002478575.1 Sphingomonadales bacterium UBA7473
TGGTTGTCGGTGACCGAGAAGGCCATAAGCTGCTCGAGCGACATGCCATCCTCGCCATAAACGTCGAGCAGGCTGGGCGAGACCGAGGCAAGCCGCAGCCGCTGCCGCACGGTCGAGACCGAAACGAAGAAGCGTGCCGCGATGTCTTCTTCGGACAGACCCGCCTCGATCAGTGCGTTGAAGGCGCGGAACTGGTCGAGCGGATGAAGCCCGACACGCATGACGTTCTCGGCGAGTGAATCCTCTTCGGCGATGCCCGCCTCGCGCACCACGCAGGGAACCGGCTGGTCCTTCGCCATCCGTTTGGACTTCACCAGCAGTTCGAGCGCGCGGAAGCGGCGGCCGCCTGCCGGAACCTCGAACATGCCGGTTTCCTTGCCATCATCATCCAGCATGGCGCGGACGTTGAGGCTCTGGAGCAGAGTGCGGCGGTAGATGTCGTCGGCCAGATCCTCGATCGAGAGGCCCGCTTTCACGCGCCGGACGTTCTTCTGGCTGAGCGCCAGCTGGGAAAATGGGATGTCGCGCGAGGAACTGAGCACGAGCTTGGGCAGCGGCTTGTTTTGGGACTTGGTCATGAAGTTTCTCCATGACGGGCCGCCGGGAGCCTTTCTCTCGGCCTCGACCCGTCACGAAGCGAAGCGCCGCCCTCTCACTCTGGAGAGAGCAGCGCCGCGCTGGAAAAACACCGGGATGGCCCGGGCTCAGTGGACCCGGTCGAGCAGCTTCTTGGCCTTGCCCTCCATATCGAGGCGGGCATCCTGATGGGCCTTGTCGCGAGCCAACGCCGTGATCCCCTGCACGAAGTCGAAGATGGATTCAGGCGGGCGGCCTTCCTCGGCCAGCACAGTCTCGATGATCTTGCCGGTCTCGGCCTTCGAAAACCCGCGTGCCCGCAGGAAGTCGCTGCGGTCCTCGTCGGTGCGAGCAACGATCCGCTCGCGCGCTGCCCTGATGCCGTTGATGAAGGGCTGCGGCGAAGAGCTGGCGAAGCCTTCAAGCGCCGGTGCGGCTTCGTGTGCGAACCGGTTGGCGGCATACTTGCTGTGGCGGATGCTGATTTCCTCGAAGTCTTCCACGCCCCAGAGGTTGCGGTTCTGGCAGACGGCGCGCAGGTAGAAGCTCGCCATGCCCAGCGTTTTCGCGCCAACCTCTGAGTTCCAGCAGTAGAAGCCCCGGAAATAGAGATCGGGCGACCCGTCGGGCAGTCGCCCGGCCTCGATCGGGTTGAGATCATCGACCAAGAACAGGAACACGTCCCGGTCCGAGGCATAGAGGGTGGTGGTGTCGCGGGTGATATCGACGCGGGGATTATAGACGCCAGTCGACCAGTCGAGCACGCCGGGCACCTTCCAGCGCGTGTCGCCGGTGCCATTACCTGCGATCTTCTGCACGGCTTCGACGAGTTCATGGTCGTAGATCCGGCCATAGTCGGGGCCGGTCACAGCGCGTAGTTCTAGCCTGCCCCCAGAAACGGGATCGTCGGTTTCCAGCGTCTTGATCTGCTCGGCGCGGTGAGAGGTCAGTCCGTATTGCAAGTTGATCGCCGCGAGCGGTGCCGGAAGTTGGCGCAGATAGGCCGCTGGCGCGCCGACTTGGCTCGCCAACTGACCGAAGCTCCAGTGGGTCGGCGTGACCGGCGCATCGCTACCAGGCAGTATCAGCGCCAGGCGTTCGGGGTCGTTGCGGTTGGCCTCGACGTGGATGAGCGCGCTTTCGACGACGCGGGTCCGGCTGCGCTCGGAACGCCCGCGCACCGAACGCGCCAGGTCGCCAAGCGATAGAAAACGTTCGTCATCGGGCCGCGAGAACCACTCGGATGATACCCGGCCAATCCGCTGCCCGCGTGAGACATCGACCTTGTAGCCGCCGCCAGCTTCGTGGCGCGTATCGAGAACCTGCATATTCATAGGAAACCTCCATGACGGGCGGCCGGGAGCCTCTCTCTCGACCCTCATCCCGTCACGGCGAAGCCCGCCAACCTTTTACTCTCACCTGCTCATGCTGTGTGTCGCGCGAGCGACGAGCGATATGGCCAACACAAAAGGCCGCACCCTGAATGGAGGCGGGGATGATTCACTTTGCTCGGGCAGGCGGAAAGGCGGGGCTTGTCGGCTTTCATCGCCTGCACATGCAACCATGACCGCCGGTTCAGAGTGCGTGCGGGGCCATTCTCGTCAAAACGCCGCGCCCTCAAGAGCTAGGCCAACGGCCTTGCGGAAAAGAGCGCGTCACCAGCCCCGCTCCGATTCTTGGGGCGTTGCGGGGTGAGCCCCGCAGAAGGGGTAGCCGGAGACAGCACAGCGGCTCCGGCTCAGGGGAAGGCATTCCCCAAATCTCATATCGTTCCCGTTATGTTTACTTTGCAGCAGCCTCGGACTATAGATATTTGTGTGAATAATCTCCGCAACTTGCCAGACCAGTTCAACATAATTCGGGAATCGCTACAATCGCGAGAGATCTTGGACGTGCTCGCTCGCGAACGCGTGGCGAATTCACAGATTCTGGCAACATGGTTGAGCAAGATTGGTCTTGGAATATCCCATCGGGCGATGGACGAATTGCTCGATCGGATGGAGAAGGCGGCGATGGTGCGGACTGAACAGGTTGATGACTTTCGAGTGGTCCATCTGCGCCGCTTTGGCGGCGAGGTAGCGGCTGGCCATGAGAAGGTTGACTGGGTTGCGACGCCCCGCTTGCCGGAGTGAAGTTGTAGTGCGTGATCGTCAGCGTACCATCCAGATTGCCGATTTCGAATTGCCGCGTGGCTCAGTTTCGATCGAACAATTGATGGCAATGCCCCGGACGGGATGGGATCACCTGAGGCGGGAGATAAATCTTCGCCGTCAGCAGGACCGATCCCAGCCTCTGGCTAAGTGCAGGCTGTGCGAAGGCGGGGTATATATTCGGTCACAAGCGACACAGACTGGACATGTTCCGATGTATGCGCACTTCCCGGAGGCGAGCAAGGATTGCCCCTGGTATGATGGCGGTAATCTTCGTCCTGATGATGCCCGTGCTGCACAATATCAGGGGCATCAAGAATCTGCCTTACACCGTCGCCTCTGTATGAGGCTGGAAGAATTGGCAAAATTAGACTCCCGATGCCTTGAATCCTCGGTCAACACCTATTTGCGACCGGCCATTCATGCCCGTGGCCGTTGGCCGGATGTTTATGCTGTTTTCGATGGATTGGGCCGGTTCGCGCTTGAAGTGCAATTGTCCAAACCCTTTGCGCCGGAAATTGCAGCCCGCCATCTTCACTATGAGGCTGAGGGGGTCAAACTCGTCTGGATATTCCACGCGCTCGAAGATCCAATGCCACAGGGTTTTCACGATGTCGTGACGATGCAGCGAGGAAATGCGTTCATATTCGATGAGGAGGCAGAATTCGCGTCGATCGAACGTGGTACAATCGTTCTCAAATGCTTGTTGGAGGATGGCCAGGGTGGTTGGCTTTTGCCTCGCTTGGTGGCGCTTGACGATCTGCAAACCGGTTCGGGGCGTTCTGTTTTTTTGGAAGATCGGCGCAGTGACCTGCTTGAAGCGTGGTGCAAGAAGGAGCGTGACCATTGGTGGAAGGCACTGCGTGAGGCGCGACAGCTTAAGCCGGATTGGCCATTCTATAGTGACGCATTGGCGAGTGCCTGGGAGGCGCTTGCGCTTGATGTGCCGGGGCTTCCAGCATGGGAAGCAGAGTTTTGGGCCGTGCGTTCGGATCGCGCCCGGGCTCATACAGCGATGTTGTTCGCCATATTGAGTTCAGTCGCACATAGTGCCGAAAAGGGTGCGCCGGTTCTGCACATCACCAAATTCAAGGGCGAAAATGCGGTGTTGCAGATGCTCAACAGCAAGCTGATGTCTGCGGATTTCCGGCATTGTGGTCGACTGATCGAGGTCTTTTTGAGTCAGACAGCGCTTAGCCCTCTATTGGTCGTCGAGTCTCTTACCCGTAAACTTGCGGAAGCAGCCGATGGTGACGTGCAAATCGGAGTGGAACATCCATTGTGGCAGGCGATGGCCAGGTTGTTCCCGGAGGTATTTAATGGTGTCGTACGTGCCGAGTTACAGGATCTCGGTCGGCTACCGAGATGGGCCTTGCCCGCAGGCATGCTGTAGCTGCTCTATTTCTGTCCGAAATATGTCTACATTTTTCGGACACTCCGGTATAGACAATGTCCGAAATTGTGATACAAATTTCGGACATGGACACCCAGTCGCCCCGTCTCAAAGCCCTCATCCTCGACCGCATTGGCCAAGGCGTGACGAGTGCTGTCTGGACGCCCACGGATTTTCTCGATCTTGGCGGACGCGACGCGGTCGACAAGACGCTTCAGCGTCTCGTCAAATGGGGTGAGTTGCGGCGGATCGACCGTGGGCTTTATGACAAGCCGCTGTTTAACAGCCTGACCCAGCAACAAAGCGCTCCCGATCCAAGGGCTGTCATCGACGCCGTTGCACGGCGCGACCAGATCCGCGTGCTGGTTGACGGCATGACCGCCGCCAACGATCTCGGCTTCACAAATGCCGTGCCGGCAAAAATTGTCGTGCACAGCGAAGCCCGGCCCAAGTCGATCAAGCTCGGCAATCTCGCCATCACGTTCAAGCACACGGCTGCCAGCAAACTTCATTGGGCAGGACGCCCCGCCATGCGCGTCGTTCAAGCCCTCCACTGGCTGCGAGACACGATGCCGGGAGACGATGATGGTCAATGGCACCAGCGACTGGCTAGTCTGCTGGCTGATCCCGTGCATGGGGCAGACCTGCGGGACGATCTTGCCGATGGAATGACGACACTTCCGGCCTGGATGCAGGAAATGCTGCGGCCACTCATCGCCGATGAAGCATCCGCAGCATGAATGCCGCCTTTGACGAAATCCTGCGCACAGATGCCCAGACCCGAAGCGGCCTGTTCGCGGCGACAGCGCAGCGCCTTGGCACGACCCCGCAGAATGTCGAAAAAGACTTCTGGGTATGCTGGACGCTCGACGCCCTGTTCAACGGGCTGGGGGGCGGCCCCCGTCTGCTGTTCAAGGGCGGCACTTCGCTTTCCAAGGCTTTCGGGCTGATCCAGCGCTTCTCGGAAGACATCGACGTCACGGTCTTCCGCGACGATCTCGGGATTCCGGCATCCGTCGAAGAACTGGCGGCGCTAAGCGGAAAAAAGCGCGCTGCTGCCTTGGATGCGATCAGGGAGGCCTGCGAAGCCTATATCAACGGCCCGCTTGCAGAACGTCTGGCGATCATCTGCACCGAAACCTGCGCGCGCGCCGGACTTGGACAAGAGGCCATTACCGTAAAAGCCGACGCACATGACCGGCAGACATTGCTGCTTGGCTATCCCAGTGTCACGCCAGCAGACGCCTACATCGCCAAGTCCGTCAAAATCGAATCCGGTGCCAAGTCAGCGCTCGATCCCAATTCGCTGCGGACGATCACACCCTATGTCGACGCCGACATTCCGGGGGTCGATCTGGCGGTGCCGAGGATCACCGTGGTCGATGCCGAGCGAACTTTCTGGGACAAGGTTGTCATCCTTCACGGCCTGCGCCGCTGGTATGACATTCGCGGGCTGCTCCGCGGCAACGGCCAACGCATATCGCGGCACTATTACGATCTATTCCGCATGCTCCAGTCCGATCGCGGGAAAGCGGCAACGAAGCATGCTGCGCTCGGGGCAGACTGCGTCGCCCATGCACGCATGTTTTTCAATCGACCCGATTTCGATCTGGCATCGGCACAACCACCAACATTTGCCCTGTGTCCGGATGGCGCGATGGTGGACGATCTGCGGCAAGACTATCGAGCCATGAGCGTGATGATCTTTGGCGAACCACCCGCGTTCGATGCAGTGATTGAGGCCATTGCCGCACTGGAGGCCGACTTGAACGCGCGAGGGGCGCAACCTTGACGGGTTTCTTTAAACGGCTCTTCTCGAAGCGGGAAGCTGCACATGAAACTTCACCCCCTGCACTCGCAGGTCGGCTCGAAATCGAGGAGTTCGGGCATAATCTTGTCAGCATCGATGCGCTCGATTTCTTCGGCCACCAGGCCGTATCCCCAAACAAGCGCTACCGCCTGATCTGGGCAGACAGGACGCCTGATGGCAGCCGGGGCGGCAACCGAAGTGAAGGACACGGGTCATGGTCGCTGCTGCTTGATGACCGGATCGTAACGACCGGAAGTCTTGAACGACCACAAGAGGGCTGTGTTGCTGACAATGGCACAGTGATCCTGCACGACTGGATGTTTGGTGAGGGTCTGAAAGGGCGTTTTTTCGCGTTCGCACCAGACGGAACCCAGTTGGTAACACAGCAGTTTGCCGCCAATTTGATGAGCAACAGTCTGTCCCCTGACGGGCAGTTCGCGATCTGCCAGACGGCAAATGCGCCCGGCAGCGCCGACAGCTGCCGCTACATGCTCTTCGATCTTGCTGCCGGCAGCGAGATGGCGCGGTGGGACGTCGAGACGGGCTGGGCCGAGCATTATGAGTGGGATTGCGAAGACCGGCGGGTCTATCTCTGCATGAAGGATGGTGAGCGCGCCTGTTATGATTTCACTGGGACCATGGTCGATCGCGAAGCTTGGCAGCTACGAAGGATTGGCGCTGGCGACCTGAACGTCATCCAGTCCGTCTTGGTTGCGACCAGCGCAAACGATCATCCGTTTCGCAGCGAGATCATCGCAGGCCTGGGGGTCGCCGCCCGGGACGGCGAGGTATGGCAACAGGCCCGGGCCCATCGGCTACTCGGCGAACTCCATGAACAGGCGGGCGAGATCGCTCAGGCCGTAAAGGCCTATGACGACGCGCTTACCATCGATCCGAAGGTGGGTGTTGCCCGCCGCGTCGAGCAGCTCCGAAAAACGCTGGGAACAACCGTCGCCAAACCGGGTGCCAAACGGCTGAACCGATTCGAGCAACAGGCAGGGCGGCTTGGAATCCAGCACGAAGTGGTCCTGCTTGAAAAGGGAGACGGCAAAAACTGGAGGCACGGAGCAAACGGTCTGTGGACGACAGTCGAAACCGGCGCTCTCGAGCACTACAGGTCAATCGGATGGGAGGGTGCCGCATCGGAAGGCGGGCTGATCCTGACGCTCATCAAGGCGGCGTCGTTCGAAGTGCTTGATGTCCGCAATGCAGGTACCTTCGTCGAGGCACTCTATGCCCAGAATGTCGCCTTCGACCGAGATCGCTTTGCGCCGGAACGACTGATTGCAACCGTCTCGAATGCGACCCGGCGCCAGATCGAGCGGAACTGGAAAGTCATTGCTGCAAGCGCCGGCAATTCTCCGGCATATTACCCCAACGTGCGGGAGCAGCACGTGATCAGTCTGTTCGATACATTGGGACCCGACCGTCTTGCAGAAATCGCCGCCGTGTTCGCGACTGCGCCTTATGACCTACGAGCTGGCTGGCCTGACCTCACGCTATGGCAAGACGGCAAGGTCAAATTCGTCGAGGTCAAGGGACCGAGCGACTCTTTTCACGCCAGTCAGGCACGGCTGATCTCCAAGTTGCTGCTGCCGCTCGGTTTCGAAGTAGGCCTGGCTGAAGTGCGGAAGACATCTTGATGGGAAATTGGGTGATTAGGTGCGTCGAAACCGGTTTCCGATTCGACGGTAAATTGCTAAAGTGAAATTCGAGGTTGTTTCACCAAACCAGTGCGGCAAAGTAGCCGATTGATAGCGATTGTTGCTGAAACCCTGGTTCCGCAAATTCGGCAATTTTCTGCTGTAAAATCATAAGGTTAAGAATTTGACGGACCCACTTTCGGCAACCCACACTAAAATAAATATTTTCTCTAGCAATTCCAGTAACTTATGATGGACCTGAACAATCGAATGGGAATGACGGATACGAACGGCGGCAACAGGGTAGGTTTGGCGGTCACTTATCCTGTTGTATCACGCGGACTCAATCACTGCCGATTTGCATTGCTCTTTCGTTTGGAACTCTGATTCTTAGGCCCACGCCACAGGATTCAATTTCGTCGGCGTGCTGACTTTTAAACAGAATTTTCTAAAGCGCGACGGTCTAGCATTCCTCGCGCCTGTTCAGTTAGCGGCCATTCGCGGTGGCATTCATCGCCGCTGATCGAACTGCGCAGTTGCTGAGGATGAAACCAGCATCATCGGTTTTCAAGCTTAGGCAATCCGTCGGAAATCCGTGCCGCCTCAATCAATGATGTTGTTGGCACAGGATCATTTTTGCAATGATCTAAAGAAGCTCGCACGAGCGATAGGGCATGGTTGGATTCCCTGAAAACTTCATGTTGGTCAGATTTGGGTCGTCCTCGATGGGCCCGGTAGGCTCGACCACATAGATGCGCTCGCGTCCATCGCCGGTTGCGAGTTTCGCACCCCAAATGGCCCCATCCAAAGTCGCCGAAGAATAGGCCTAGGACAGAGCCCTGTCTTCGGTGAAGTTGGATTGGTGGCCAACGACAATGAAGTCGCCCGGTTTCAGATCGGCTTTCATCATCTTCTCCATTCATTCTTGCCAAAAGAGTATCGAGATTCTGGCCACGGCTTTCCCAAACGGTAGGCTGCTCGCCGAACCACTCTTCAATCGCCGTCAGTTTTTGGGGTTCCAGCTTCCAAGTCCGAGCGCGGCCGGTTTTTCTAGATGCAATCAGTCCTGATGTTTCCAGCGCACCGATGTGCTTCACGAACGACGGCAAGGCCATTTCGAACGGAATGGCGAGATCGCTCACTGACGCCTCTCCCCGACCAAGCTGCTGAATCACAGCCCTGCGGGTTAGTTCAACTCCTAGTCTTGACCGAGCCAATTTTGGGAAAATATATTACACGATATATCTTGAAAATTATTTTCGAGGCACTATCTTTGCTTTATCAGCATATACAGGAGACATATCATGCATGGATTTCACCACGGAGAGCGCCGCAGCAAAGGGTTCGGCGCAATGGCCGCAGCTTTTGGACGTGGCAGTAAATTCGGTCCGGACGGGCCGTTCGGGCGCGACGGCCCCTTCGGACCCGGAGGCCCTTTTGGCGGCGGCGGACGACGCGGCAAGCGTTTTGCGGGTGAGGCATTGCGCCTGATGGTGCTCGGCCTACTCAATGAGCAACCTCAGCATGGCTATCAATTGATCCGCAGCTTTGCCGAAAAAAGTGGAGAAGGCTACACTCCAAGCCCCGGTGTGCTTTATCCGATATTGTCGCTGCTGGAAGATCAGGAGCTGGTCGAAGCTGTGCTGGGCGAACAAAAGACCCGTCGTGTTTTCGATCTGACCGAGACGGGTCGGGATGAAGTGACAGCGAGAGAGGCCGAAATTGAGGCATTATTTGCCCGACTGTCCGCGATGGCGGACCAAGCGAACAGTGCCCATGCGGCCCCCATCAAGCGGGCGATGATGAACCTGCGCACCGCCGCTGTGCAACGCATGACGCGTGAGGGCGCAGATTCGGAAACCGCCTTCTCGATTGCTGCAATTCTCGATGAAGCGGCGCAGAAGATTGAGAGGTTTTGAGCGATGTTTATCAGCACTGCGGTGATCCCTACCGAAAAGGGAAGTCGGTACCTTCAGCAGCTTTGCAAGCATTGGACGCACAACCTGACGGTTGAATATGATGCGCATCAGGGCAAGGTGATTTTCCCGAAAGATGCGCGTGGAGCCGATTGGCCGAGCGACGGAATTTTCACCATGCAAGCATCCGATACTGCGCTGACCTGCCGGATCGAGGCCTCAGCGCCTGAGCAGTTAGCCGGACTGAAAGGCGCTGTCGAACGACACCTTGATCGTTTCGCCTTTCGCGAGGGTAAGCTGGCATGTGACTGGCAGGATGGGTAGCGGATCGCGATGGCGTCGTAGCGCAAGAAACGTCGTTCAATAAGCCTTCGCGATGTCGACTGTTGCAGCCAAAATGACTCGGGCGTTCGACCGGAACTACTCCGAAAATTCGGGAATGTTCGCTTTGTTGGGGAGTGCCGACTGTCCGGATTCAAGAAGCCAAGCGCCAAAGCTGACGTTAGCTTAACATTTATTGAGTATGGCAGAGCGGCAAAGGCCAGAATCTTGAGCAAACTATCATCGTGCATGGAAGGGTGTTTAAGACGTGGCTGGTGTTTGGTGGCGCGAATAACAATGATGCGCATTGTGCGCAGGAGGCAGTTTGATGGTTTGGGGAATGGCAATACCCGATAAATTCGGCGAATTTTGGCCGGATGGCGAATTTAAAGGCTGGAATGCCAGCCTTATGCAACATATTCTCAAACAGCCACCGGAAATTCAGCGAGCGTTGTTTGATCGTTCTGGTGATCCCATGGAGGCTGTGGTTGACTACCCTGTTTATGTCTGTGGAAAATTTAAGAGCGAGGTCGGATCAATTGGCTTTCCTGAACATCCACCGTTTACGCCGATCCAAGAACATGAACCTCCCCGATCTTTTGATACCGTAAAAAGTTATTCGTCGCTTGGGTCGATCATAGCATTGAAATTTGGCCTATTGGCAGTGGATGACGCCCTAAAGGCGATTATCGAACGGCTAGAGCCCCGCTTTCATCAATTTTACCCGATTGAGATCAGGATGCCGAAAGAGCAAAATTATTCAGAAAGCTATCATATTTTTGTTATTTGTCAGTATTTTGACAGTTTCTTGCCAGAAAATAGTAATGATAATGCTTTTCGTGTAATTCCCAATTCTAACAATAAATTATCATATGATGGCTCGAAGAAGAGTATCTCAGGTCTGGCGGTATCAAAAAATATATTCGGAAGTGCTCATATTTGGCGAGAACGGCGATTTAGTAGAATTATTACTTGCTTCTCTGACGAATTTCAGGCTGAAATTGATGCGTCCGGCCTCCGCATCCCGCCGCAATACAAAATGATGGTGGTGTAACCAGGGTCGCGACAATGTAGTGACAGGCACACTGCGACGGCAGGTTTTATGCGTCGAATGATAACCTTCGAACGGCAACTTTCTTGTCGGGAGCGGACATCACCCACCTGCGTCGCCCCGTACTTGACAAGGGTTTGGATTTCTTTGCTTACTAAGGCGCTTGTCAAAGGTTAGCCTAGCCCCGTGTCGAGCACGGAGAGACGGTGAACTGCTGCACCCCCTCATCCCCCATTCAGCTTCGCCCCCTTACTCCCCGAGCACCACATCCTTGGGGAGTCCATCATGCACATCCTGATCATCGCGGCCCTGGCCGCCTTGGCGACCGTTGTTGAAGGTCAGCCCTTGCCCGATGTTTGCGGAGCAGGGAAAATGAACGCCATGATTGGCAAAAAGGCCGATGCCGCGACCATCGCGGCCATTCGCAAAAAGTCCGGCGCGAAGGCGATGCGGGTGATTAGGCCGGGGCAGATGGTGACGATGGATTATAGCGAGACGCGCCTCAATGTGTCGCTGGATGGCAAGGGCCGGATCAAGGAATTCGGCTGCGGCTGAGGCCCCACTTGCCATTTCAAGCACTTGGCACGATAAGCCCAGCTGTGACAGGTTCCCAGCGATGGGATCAAAAGGGAAGCCGGAGGTGGAGCAATCCATAGACCGGCGCTGCCCTCGCAACTGTGATCGGTGAGTGACTGCTCCAACACGCCACTGGGTGATTTCATCTGGGAAGGCAGGGCAAACATGATGACCCGAGAGCCAGGAGACCTGCCTGTCGCGGTCGTTCTTTCTGCCGGGCGAGGTGCACTGGCGAGATGATCGGAGATCCCTCCGCGTGACGACATGAACCGGCTGTTCGGGCTTTCCGGACGGTCTTTTTTGGTCGTTATGACGAAGGAAAATATACGTGCGTTACACATTATCCACCGCCCTCACCTCCTCTTTGCTCCTGCTCTCCGTGCCCGCCCTTGCAGCGGAGCCCGAAAACGCAGACGCCATTGTTGTCACCGCAAGCGGCTTTGAACAGCCCGCAGAAGAGGTTGGCCAAGCCATCAGCGTGATCGATGGCGAGGCTCTGGCCCGCTTGCAAATCACCAGCATCACCGATATTCTAGTGACCGTTCCTGGCGTGCGCGTTGCCAAGGCCGGCGCGGTTGGGCAGCAAGCCAGCGTCTTCATTCGCGGGGCCAATAGCTCGCAAACCTTGGTCTTGATCGATGGGGTGCGGATCAATGACGCCTCCACCCCCAATGGTCAGTTTGACTTTGGGGCGCTGCTCACTGGCAATATTGACCGCGTTGAAGTGCTGCGTGGTCCCAACTCTGTGATCTGGGGCAGCCAAGCGATTGGCGGCGTGATCAATGTGACCAACGCTTTGCCCAGTGAAGATGGGTTGGCCGTCCGCGCACGCGGCGAATATGGCTATGCCGATACGGCGTCCGCCAGCGGCAATGTCGCTGGACGCGCAGGTCGGGTCTCGGGAAGCGTCGGCGGAAGCTATTTCCGCACCGATGGCATATCCGCCATTGTCGGCGGTACCGAACGGGATGGCTATCGCAATGCATCGGCCAATGCCCGGCTGAAGATCGAGCTGTCAGATGCCGTCAACATTGATCTGCGCGGCTATTACAACGACGCTGACGGCGCTTATGATGATAGCGGCCCGAACACGCCGCCTGAGTTTCGCAACAAACAATTCCTAGGCTATGCGGGACTGAATGCCAGCCTGATGAATGGCAAGTTCAATAACCGCTTGTCGTACAGCCGCACTGACATCGATCGAGATGGCACTCATCCGAACGCGTCGAGCTTCAGCAATTTCGCAGCCAAGGCGCTGATTGACCGGTTCGAATATCAAGGTCGCCTTGATCTGATCGAGGCCGCGACGTTGGTCGTTGGTCTGGAACATGAGCGCACCAGCGCTGAGACTTTCTTTCCCGCAGGCGGCGGCACCGCGCCCGACAAGGCCAAGTCCACTGTAACCAGCGGCTATGCGCAAGCGATCATCCGGCCAGCGGCGGGCCTCACCATTACCGGCGGCCTGCGTCATGACGACTTTACCAATTATGGCAATGCGACCACCTTCGGCGCGAACTTTGTTTATACGCCCAATGAGGGCAAGACGCTGTTCCGCGGAACCTATGCCGAGGGGTTCCGCGCCCCGACTTTGGTCGAGGCCATCTTCCCCTTCGGCAATCCCGCGCTGAAGCCTGAGACGGCCCGCAGCTTTGACTTTGGTATGGAGCACAAGGCGTTGGATGGCCGCGTGGTCGTCGGCGCGACATGGTTCCAACGCAAAAGCGACAATCTGATCGAGTTTAGCTTGGTGAGCTTCCAGTCAGAGAATATCGCCCGCGCGCGATCATCAGGGCTGGAACTCATGCTGGCGGCCAAGCCAACCGACAAGCTGACTTTGTCCGCGCAGTATAGCTACACCGATGCCGAGAACCGATCCCCCGGCGGCAATTTCGGCAAGCAATTGGCGCGGCGTGCAAAGCATAGCGCGTCGCTTTCCGTTGATTGGACATCGCCCTGGAAACTGGACTTTGGCGCAAGCCTGTTCATGCAAGGCGATAGCTTCAACAATCCCAGCAACAGCCAGCGGCTCGATGGTTTCGCTCTCGTGGGCCTGCGTGCCGCTTATCCCATCACAGAAACCGTGTCTGTTTATGCCCGGGTCGAAAATCTGTTTGACGTGACTTACGCAACGGTCGCAAGCTTTTCCGGGGCCAATTATGGCAGCTATGGGCGCAATGCCTATGCTGGGGTGAAGGTGAATTTCTAAGATGAGGGCGGGGCGGAAGCTCTTCGGGGGAATGGCTGCGGCGGCTTTGGCGCTGTCTGGCTGCTCCCCTGCCGCATTTGCCCCGCCCGCTCCTCCCGCCAAGCCGATGCGGATCGTCTCGATGAATCCCTGCGTTGATGCGGTCTTGATGCAGGTAGCGGAGCCCAAACAAATTGCCGCGATCAGCCATTATTCGCATGATCCCCGCGCGACATCGATCCCGCTTGATCAAGCGCTTCGTTTCCCCGCCATTTCGGGCGACTCGGAAGAGGTGATTGCGGCGCGGCCTGATCTGGTCATTTCCGGGCCGCATGTGTCGATCCAAACGGTTGCCGCATTGAAGCGGCTTGGCATCCCGATGCTCCAAGTGCCTGTGCCGGAAACGGTCGCCGACAATAAGGCACAGATCAGGGCCATAGCGGAGGGCATTGGCCAAGCGGAAAAAGGCAAGGCGCTCAATGATCGGATCGATGCGACGTTGGCGCGGGCCGCGACGTCTGCGCCGCCTGTATCGGCCTTGATCTGGCAAGGCAGTGGGCTGGTGCCCGGCAAAGGCACCTTAGCGGATGAGCTTTTGAGCCTGACAGGGTTTGAAAATAAGAGCAGTGCCCTTGGCTTGAAGGCATGGGATATTCTTTCCATCGAAGGCCTGTTGGCCTCGCCGCCCGAAGTGCTGCTGACGGGCGAAGCGGACCTTGGCGCAGGCAATGCCGATGGTGGGCGGATGTTGTCTCACCCGATCTTCAAGAAGGCCGGAAAGCGGATTCGCACGGGCCATTTCCCATCCCGCTTTCTGCAATGCGGCGGACCGATGATCATTCCCGCTGTTGAACAACTGGCCTCGGTGCGGCGCGGTCTAGAGGCACAGCCATGAGGCTTAATCTTGGTCTCGCCTTTGCGTTGGTCATCGTTGTGCTGGCCTCCTTGATGGCAGGGAGGAGCTGGATTCCGTTTGACCATTGGTTCGCTGGCGATCTGAAATCCCTCATCATCATGGAGCTGCGCCTGCCCCGCGCCATCCTTGGCGCGATTGTCGGCGCAAGCCTCGGCATGGCGGGGGCCGCAATGCAGGGCTATCTCCGCAATCCTCTGGCTGATCCTGGGCTGTTTGGCGTGTCATCCAGCGCAGCGCTGGGCGCAGTCATCTCGCTCTATTTCGGCTTTGCGGTTTCGGCGTGGTTGCTGCCCTTGTTCGCGCTGGCAGGTGCAGGACTTGGCATGGCGACGCTTGCGCTGCTCGCAGGGCGATCAGGAAGCCTGATCCTCTTCACATTGGCAGGCGTCATCTTGTCGAGCCTGACCGGCGCTTTGACTTCGCTTCTGATCAGTCTCGCCCCCACACCCTTTGCGACCTCCGAAATCATCACTTGGCTGATGGGGGCGCTGATGGATCGCAGCTGGGATGATGTGATGCTCGCCGCGCCCTTGTCAGCGGTGGGGATGCTGATCCTGCTCCAATGCGGGCGGGCGCTGGATGCCTTGACGCTGGGTGACACAGCCGCTCGGTCGCTGGGCATTGATATGCTGAGGCTGCAATGGATGCTGGTGCTGGCCATTGGTCTCTGCGTCGGCAGTTCAGTCGCTGTCGCTGGAATCATTGGCTTTGTTGGGCTGGTGGTGCCGCATTTGGTACGGCCTTTGGTGGGCGCAAAACCTTCTGCGCTGCTGATCCCCTCAGCCCTTGCCGGGGCCTTGCTGGTTGTGTTGGCGGATTGCTTGGTGCGGATATTGCCAAGCGTGTCAGAGGTTCGCTTGGGCATAGCTATGTCTGTGCTCGGTGCGCCTTTCTTCATGATGCTCCTCTTCAAGATGCGGCGAGAGGTGGCCTGATGGACCTGTCTTTCGACGCTTTATCGCTCACACTTCGCGGTCGGCCCATCCTGAAGGGCATCAGTGGCCATTTGAAGCAGGGCCAAGTCACGGCCATTTTGGGGGCCAATGGCGCGGGCAAGAGCAGCCTCTTGGCTTGCCTGTCGGGCGTCCGCTCCGCCGATGCAGGTCTTGTCCGCTTGGACGATCAAGACCTGTCGAGCTTGGCCTCCATCGAACGTGCCCGGGCGATTGGCCTGCTCCCGCAGCAAGCTGACATCCATTGGGATGTGAATGTGCGCTCACTGGTTGCCTTGGGCCGGTTGCCACATCAAGGGAGCTGGGGCGGCCATCCAGACGACGCAGCGGCCATTGAAGAAGCAATGGCACAGACCGATTGCCTCAGCCTCGCCGACCGCAAAGCGCTGCGCCTTTCAGGCGGCGAACAAGCGCGGGTGTTGCTTGCGCGCGTGTTGGCAGGCCGACCGGAATGGATCTTGGCCGATGAACCCCTCGCCAATCTTGATCCTGCTTATCAGATTGATGTGATGAATTGCTTCAAGGCGGCAGCCGCGAATGGCGCAGGTGTTGCATTGGTGCTTCATGACTTGACCCAAGCGGCGCGCATTGCCGATCATGTGATCATCATGAAAGCTGGTTCCATCATCGCCAGCGGCGCAGCTGCCGATATTCTTAAGGCTGACCATCTGGCGGAAGCCTTTGGCGTGAAGGTGCATATCGGCGCAGACGATCAAGGCGCACCGATCATCGCTGCGGTGGGGCGTTTCCGCTAGAGAGCGATGACTTTTGATTGACCCATTGCAGTTCGTCCCGCCCTAAAGGCACTCAGCGGCAGTTTCTCGCGGGAACAAGGCGCAATTCCATTTCGGCTTTCCTGCCCCCGCCGACTGACGAATATAGCTGAAAGCCATTGATGCCCTATCTTTAGGTTCAATGGGCAAACCACGCGGCATCAAAGCTTGATCGGCCCAAGCCAAAACTTTGCAGGTCTTGCGTACCCCGCAAGCATTTTTGGCCATGGCGGTCAGGGCGGAGGACTCAAGCAACGGGTCCACATAGATGATGAAGATATCCTTTGATGGGTCAGCATCACTGAGCTCGGTCGATACTTTCTCGAGGGCAGCCTCGGGGATCAAACCGCTCATCACATCGGGCAGTGGCTCGTCTGACGCTTCTGCCCCTCCATGAGCCACTGACAAGGCAGTCATCTTGGAAAAGCTTGGCTCCGTGCCAGTGGCATTGCCTCTGTAAGCGGCCGGAGTGCCCCAATATC
>DLOX01000222.1:0-6716 GCA_002478575.1 Sphingomonadales bacterium UBA7473
ACGCCGACGCCATGCTTTTTGATGGCATTGGCGCAATCGATGGTGATTTGGTCATTGGTCTCATCGCGCTTTTCAACGGAGAGGTCATAATATTCCAGATCTATGTCGAGGTAGGGGAGGATCAGTTTCTCGCGAATCCATTGCCAAATGATTCGGGTCATTTCATCGCCATCGATTTCAACAACCGGGTTTTTCACCTTGATCTTGGCCATGGGGCTCGCTTTCCTCGCGTTTGTGATGATTTCTTCCTGCTCTAGGCGGACAAAAGCCGCTGATCAACCTTGCAGGTTGTCAGGCTGCGCTTTGCCCCCTAAAACAATCACATGGGTGCACTAGACAGCAACGACAACCGGCCTGCGCCGGTCAAATGGCAATGGCCATCCATTCACCCTGAAGGACGCAAATTCGCGCTGATTGCAGCCGCAATCACTGCCGTTTTCGCATTCATGGCGTGGGAGACTTTGGCTTGGCCAATGGCGGGCATCACAATTTGGGTGCTGGCCTTTTTTAGGGATCCTGTTCGGGGCGTTCCTCAAGGGGATGACTATATCATCGCGCCAGCGGACGGCCTTGTGACGTTGATTGTCAATGTGCCGCCGCCAAGGGAATTGGCTGGTGAACAGGGATTGGGCGAAGCCGAGATGACGCGCGTTTCGATCTTTATGAGCGTGTTTGATGTGCACATAAATCGCGCGCCGATTGCCGGAACGATCAAGCAAGTCGTTTATATTGCCGGAAAATTCCTGAATGCTGATCTGGATAAGGCCAGCGAAGATAATGAGCGGCAGCATATCTTGGTTGAGCGTCACGATGGCGTTCGCATCGGGTTCACCCAAATCGCGGGGCTGGTTGCACGGCGCATCCTTCCCTTTGTGAAGCCAGGTGACATGGTCGCTGCTGGGCAGCGCGTGGGCCTCATTCGCTTTGGCAGCCGTGTTGATGTTTATTTGCCAGCTGGAACCTCTCCGAAAGTAGCGCTTGGACAGCGGACCGTGGCTGGCGAGACCATCCTTGGCGTGCTGGGGGATGGCACAAGCATCAACGCCGGTCGGCTGTGAGAGAAGCCGACGATACGCCAGAGATAAGGCGCGTGCGCGGCATTCCGCTGCGCACCATTGCGCCCAATGCCGTCACAGCTTTGGCCTTATGTGCAGGGCTTACCGCGATACGCTTTGGCATTGCTGGTGAATGGGACAAAGCGGTAATTGCAACGATCATTGCGGCAGTGCTTGATGGAATCGATGGCCGCGTTGCAAGAATGTTGAATGGCACCAGTCGTTTCGGCGCGGAGCTTGATTCGCTCTCTGATGTTATTGCTTTCGGTGTTTCGCCTGCGCTTTTGATGTATCTTTGGTCGCTTCAAGCTATTCCACGCTATGGCTGGCTTTTTGCCCTTGCCATGGCGCTTTGCTGTGCGCTCAGGCTGGCGCGCTTCAACGCGGCCATTGATACAGAGGATCAACCCCATAAATCCGCAGGCTTTCTTACTGGCGTTCCGGCACCGGCCGGGGCGGGGCTTGCACTCTTGCCGCTCTACCTTTGGCTAGAGACGGGATTGGATTGGGTGAGGGAGCCTTATGTCGTCGCGCCATGGCTGGCATTCGTGGCCTTCCTGATGATTTCAAACATTGCCACCTTCAGCTGGGGATCTATCCGTCCGCGCCGTTCGGTCAGGCTGGAAGTGATTGCGCTGGCCGCCTTGGTTGGCGCCGCGATTTTCTCAGTACCATGGATCATGCTGAGCATCATCTGCTTGGTCTATGTTGTGCTCATCCCATTCAGCATCCGCAGCTACGGCCGGATCAAGCGGCTAAGGGCAGCGACTCTAGCGGCAT
Organism: Sphingomonadales bacterium UBA7473; assembly: GCA_002478575.1. Taxonomy (GTDB): domain Bacteria; phylum Pseudomonadota; class Alphaproteobacteria; order Sphingomonadales; family Sphingomonadaceae; genus Aquisediminimonas. The sequence goes on from DLOX01000222.1 coordinate 1,836, forward strand.
AAGATCATCGACGCGTGTCACAGCGCGCATTCGATACTCCCGAAGATCAACGATGACAGCGCTCGATTGAGGAAGGCCGGTTTGTCCGGCAAGCGCCTTCATCATGCGGTCTCCGTGCGAGCGAAGCATGACGCCCACCAAGCCGATGCCGAAAATCAGAACCGCAACAAAGAATGAACCTGCCAAGACGTGCATTGCTTATCTCCTTATGTTCTGTTTTATGTTCTAACCTCGTTCCCATGTCAACAGATTGTTTTATGTCTGTTCCAATTTTTCTGGGGCGGGTTGCATTTCGGTGATTCGGTCGCTAATGGCCCGGCTCTCTATCCCGCATGGGTGGCATCATAAACCGGTGTGAGGCATGTGCCTCATTCTCGCTGCCCAGTGGACTAACCGGAAAGGAAGTATCCCTATGGCGGCACCTACCGTCACTTTGCACCAATTGCTCGAAGCAGGTGCGCATTTTGGTCACCAGACGCATCGCTGGAACCCAAAGATGAAGCCTTACATCTTCGGTGATCGTAACGGCGTTCATATTCTTGACCTCTCGCAGTCGGTTCCTTTGTTTGCCCGTGCGCTCGACTTTGTGTCGCAAACAGCAGCTCGCGGCGGCAAGGTCCTGTTCGTTGGCACAAAGCGCCAGGCGCAAGAGCCTATCGCTGAAGCTGCGCGCGCATCTGGCCAGCATTTCGTCAACCACCGCTGGTTGGGCGGGATGCTCACCAACTGGAAGACGATTTCTGGTTCGATCAAGCGTCTGAAGAGCATGGAAGAAACGCTGAACGGCGACACTTCGGGCTTCACCAAGAAGGAAGTTCTTCAAATGACGCGTGAGCGCGACAAGCTCGAGCTTTCCTTGGGCGGCATCCGCGACATGGGTGGTGTGCCTGACGTGATGTTCGTCATCGACGCGAACAAAGAAGAACTCGCCATCAAGGAAGCCAATGTTCTTGGTATTCCAGTGGTTGCGATCCTCGATTCGAACGTTTCGCCCGACGGCATCGCTTTCCCAGTGCCTGCCAATGATGACGCAGCACGTGCCATCCGCCTTTATTGCGATGCCATTGCAACCGCCGCTACGCGCGGTGGTCATCAAGCTGCTGCATCACGTGGTGCGGATTTGGGCGCAATGGTTGAGCCGCCAGCGGAAGAGGCGCTTGCCGTCGAAGCCTAAGGCTATTGTCGCTTGTCTGTCATGACGGGCACCTAATCGATACTGCAAAGGGTGGAACCAACATGGTTGTGCCCTTTGCGTTTTCTTGTCGAACATGAAGTAAGGATTGATCAAATGGCAGAGATTACAGCTGCAATGGTGAAGGACCTGCGCGAAAAATCTGGCGCAGGCATGATGGATTGCAAAAAGGCTTTGTCTGAAAATGGCGGCGATATGGAAGCGGCTGTTGATTGGCTGCGCGCCAAGGGCCTTGCCACTGCATCGAAGAAATCAAGCCGGACTGCTGCTGAAGGTTTGGTGGGCGTTGCTGTCAGCGGGACCAAAGGCGCTGCTGTTGAAGTCAACAGCGAAACCGATTTCGTCGCGAAGAATGATCAGTTCCAAGGCTTTGTCCGTACAGTGACTGAGCTTGCGCTGACCAATGGCGATGATGTCGAAGCGTTGAAGACGGTTGCTTATCCCGGTGCGGGCACCGTTGGTGAGGTTTTGACCAACAACATTGCGACGATTGGCGAAAACCAAACGCTGCGTCGGGCGAAGATTTTGACCGTCGAGCAAGGCGTTGTTGTTCCTTATATCCACAACGCGGTTGTCTCTGGCCTTGGCAAGATTGGCGTGCTTGTTGCGCTTGAATCAGCTGCTCCTGCTGAAACGCTGGAAGCTTTGGGTAAGCAATTGGCGATGCATGTGGCGGCCGCCTTCCCCATCGCGCTTGATGAAACGGGCGTATCAACTGACGTGATTGAGCGTGAACGCGCTATCGCTGCTGAAAAGGCGGCTGAATCAGGCAAGCCCGCGGAAGTCATCACCAAGATGGTCGATGGCGCAGTGACGAAGTTCCTGAAGGAAAATACGCTGATCAATCAGCTGTTCGTGATCGACGGCAAGACCAAAATCTCTGACGTTTTGGCGAAGGCCGGCAAAGATGCTGGTTCACCCATCGTGCTGAAGGATTATGTCCGCTTTCAGTTGGGCGAAGGCATTGAAAAGGAAGTCAGCGATTTCGCAGCGGAAGTTGCGGCGACAGCAGGCGTCAGCAAAGACTGATCTGCATCGTTTCGAGACTTGGCAGCGGCGTTCACCCCGGTTAGGGTGGACGCCGTTTCCATAAGCACAAACTGCATTTGTAAGAGAGAGAGTTTCGCATGTCGCGCCCCGGCTTCAAACGGATATTGCTGAAGCTTTCGGGCGAAGTGCTGATGGGGGATCAAGGCTTTGGCATTGATCCAGATACCGTCGCACGTGTTGCAGGCGAAGTAAAGGCAGCCAAGGAAACCGGGCTGGAGCTATGCTTGGTCATTGGTGGCGGCAATATCTTCCGCGGTATGGCTGGGGCGGCCAAAGGCATGGACCGCGCCCAAGCCGACTATATGGGCATGCTTGCAACCATCATGAACGCGCTCGCCATGCAAAATGCGCTGGAGCAGCTTGGCGTTCACACTCGCGTGCAATCTGCCATTCAAATGGATGCTGTGTGCGAGCCTGTCATCCGCCGTCGCGCAGAGCGGCATCTTGAAAAGGGCCGTGTCGTGATCTTTGCGGCAGGCGTTGGTTCGCCTTATTTTACGACCGACAGTGGGGCGGCTTTGCGCGCTGCTGAAATGAAATGTGATGCGCTGTTCAAAGGCACTTCGGTAGATGGCGTCTATGATGCTGACCCGAAGAAAGTGCCAAGCGCGACCCGCTATGACACGTTGACCTTTGATCGCGTGCTTTCTGACAATTTGAAGGTGATGGACGCCAGTGCCGTTGCCTTGTGCCGAGACAATGACATTCCGATTGTGGTTTTCTCTATCCGCGAGCAGGGCAATCTTGCCACTGTGCTTGCCGGAGACGGAGTGTGCACAATCGTTCAAACCGAAGGGGAATAGACCATGTCAGCCTATAACAAGGGCGATCTAGAGCGCCGCATGACGGGTGCCGTTGATGCGTTGAAAAGCGATTTGCAAGGGCTCCGCACGGGCCGCGCCAATACGTCTTTGCTCGATCCCATCGTGGTTGAGGTTTACGGATCCAACATGCCGCTCAACCAAGTGGCGACGGTTTCTGCGCCAGAACCGAGACTGCTTTCGGTTCAGGTTTGGGATAAGTCCAACGTGACGCCAGTTGAAAAGGCGATCCGCAACGCCGGCCTTGGCATCAACCCGATCACTGACGGCAACAATATCCGCTTGCCCATCCCCGATATGACAGAGGATCGCCGCAAGGAGCTGGTGAAGCTGGCTTCGCAATATGCAGAGAAAGCCAAGATCGCCGTTCGGAACGTCCGCCGTGATGGCAATGATGATCTGAAAACTGACGAAAAGAAAAAAGAAATCAGCGAAGATGATCGCAAGCGGGCAGAGGCCGACGTTCAAAAGATCACGGACGCTGCCATTGCTGAAATTGATTTGGCGTTGGCAGCCAAGGAGAAGGAAATCCTTGTTAAGTGATGGGCCAAGCTGCTGCCCCTCTTGAGGCCATGGTGGCGGGCGGCGGACGATTGCCTCGCCACGTCGCCATCATCATGGATGGCAATGGCCGCTGGGCCAAGAAGCGCCTTCTTCCGCGCATGGCGGGCCATCGCAAAGGCATAGAAGCTGCCAAAGCCGTCGTTCGCGCTGCGGGGGAATTTGGCTTAGAGGTCCTGACGCTCTACGCTTTCTCAACCGAGAATTGGAGCCGCCCAGCCGAGGAAGTCGGCGAACTTATGGGCCTTCTTCGCCATTTCATCCGGGCGGATGTTGCTGAGCTGGCAGAAAATGGCGTGCAGCTTCGCGTCATCGGCGACTATCGGGCCTTGGCGCCGGATTTGGTCAAGCTGATTGATGAGGCGGTCGAGAAAACGGCGTCCAACACCAAAACCACATTGGTCATTGCTCTCAATTATGGGTCGCAGGCTGAAATCACGCAAGCCGTGCGCGATTTGGCGAGTGATGCGGCAGAAGGCCGGATCGATCCTGTCGCCATCACCGCTGAGCATGTAACAGCGCGTTTGGAAACGAGCGATTGGCCGGCGCCTGACCTGTTGATCCGCACATCGGGTGAGCAGCGTCTTTCCAACTTCCTCCTGTGGCAAGCGGCCTATGCCGAGCTGCTTTTCGTTGATACGCTTTGGCCGGACTTTGGTCGAGCCGAGCTGAAGGCTGCCTTGGACCAATATGCACGTCGCGAAAGGCGATTTGGCGGCTTGTGAGCGGCGGACGCATCTTCAACGCTGAACTGGCGCAGCGTGTTGTTGTTGGCGTGATCCTGCTGGTTGTCGCAGGCGTGGAGCTTTGGCTTGGTGGCTTTGCCTTTTGGGTTTTGGTGACCGCCGCTGGCTTGTTGATGCTGTCTGAATATGGCGCTTTGCTCAAGGCCAATGATCAGGATCGGCGCATGGCCATGTATGCGCTGTGCATTCCGCTTGGCATTGCCTGCCCTTGGGCTGCGGGTGTCAATTTCGTAGGCCTGGGTGCGCTCATCGGCATGGCCGTCGCAGTCACCGCAAAAACGGGCAGCCGTGCTTTGGGAGCAGGCTTGCTGTATGTGGGGCTGCCAGTGTTCGCGCTTCTCTGGCTGCGCGATCAGCCGGGAGAGATGGGGATGCTGCTCGCCTTCTGGGCGCTCGCGATCGTTTGGGCGACAGACATTGGAGCCTTCTTCGCTGGTCGAGCCATTGGCGGTGCAAAAATTGCGCCTTCGATCAGCCCGAACAAGACTTGGGCCGGATTGATTGGCGGGGC
>DLOX01000222.1:6765-7490 GCA_002478575.1 Sphingomonadales bacterium UBA7473
ATTGATTGGCGGGGCAGGGGCGGCTTTGCTGCTGGGCTGGGCCCTGTTTCAATATGCCGGTTTGGATTGGCGCTTGGCGCTGGCCAGCCCATTCTTGGCTGTGCTTGCGCAAGTTGGTGACTTTTTCGAAAGCTGGTTGAAGCGGCGGGCAGGGGTCAAAGACAGCGGCCGATTGCTTCCCGGCCATGGCGGCGTGCTTGATCGTTTGGACGGATTGGTGACCTCTGTGCCTTTCGCAGCGCTATTGGTTCTGGCGATCAAATGACTCGCAAATCCGTTACCATTTTGGGTGTGACTGGTTCGGTCGGCCAATCGACGCTGGACCTTATTCAGCGTCAACCTGAGGCTTTTGAAGTTGTGGCCGTGACCGCTAATCGCGACGTCGAAGGGCTTGCGACTTCTGCCATTGCCGCCAACGCGAAGCGCGCTGTGATTGCCGATGAGCGTTTCTATGCCGATTTGAAGGCGCGATTGTCGGGTACAGGGATAGAGGTCGCGGCGGGCGAAGGGGCAGTTGTTCAAGCCGCCTCCATTCCCGTCGATTGGACCATGGCAGCCATCGTGGGCTGCGCTGGGCTATTGCCTGTCATGGCCGCCTTGGAGCGGGGCGGGGCGTTGGCCTTTGCCAATAAAGAGGCTTTGGTCTCTGCAGGGCCGTTGATGATCGATGTTGCCAAGCGGACCGGAGCGAAGCTCTTGCCCGTCGATTCAGAGCATAATGCGAT
>DLOX01000002.1:0-7020 GCA_002478575.1 Sphingomonadales bacterium UBA7473
GGCCCCAAGTTCTCAGGATAGAATTTTTCCTTATTTTTCATATATATAATCACGACTCGTGCCGCCCAACCACGGCGAGAGCACATGGAATCATCATCTGGGATTAGCCGAGACGCTTGATCCAATCCCGAATCGAGTCTTGCAAGAGAGCGATAACATCCTCTGCGGTTATGCCCGCATCGCCTCTGGCCAGGGCAAAGGCCGTCTCATTGAGGAGGCCCAATATCTGGAGCGCCATGGGCTTCACACTGTTTGAAGCAATTTCCGCGCGCTTCGCAATGGCAACCAATGCTGGCTCTATGACTGCAAGCGATGACTTCGAATCTATTTCTCGCCAATTGGTCGCCCCCAAAACCGTCGGAGCCTCAAGCAACACGAGTCTTAGATATTCAGGATTTTGGGAGAGTTCTAAGGATGCCCTTGCGCCGATGATGAAGCGGTCAAAGGCATTCTCACCTGCGCCGCCGCGCTGAAAGACGGCCGATGCAAATTCGCGTTGGAGCTGCTGCACAACCTCAGCAAACAGAGATTTTTTGTCTTTGAAATGGTGAAAAAATGCACCTTCGGTTAGACCAGCAGTTCGCGCAATTTCACTTGTCGTTGCACCAGAGAAACCCTTTTCGCCAAACAAACCCCTTGCGCTGGCGATGATTTGCTTTCTGGTCTCAGCTGACTCGATGGCTGTCTTTTTCCCCATAGTGGCTAAACATAGCAACACTATGGCTTCTATCAAGGATTCTTCATCAAACCCCTGTCAGCAACCCAAACCGAGCGACTTCAGCCGCTGACATATAGTGGACGTCATCGAACGATGCCGCGCTGTTCGTGAAGTCATAGAAGGCGCGCGCTTGTTCGTCGCTCAGGCCCATGTCGCGGTAGAAGCTGATATAGGGCGTATGAACGGGGTCATTGGCGGCATAGTCAGTTGCCTCCAGACCATCGCTATCTTGCCAGCTGTGCACGCCAATTTCTGCGCCAGGGGCAATGCTGCGCTTCACGCCTGCCATGAACAGCTCAACCCCGCCGGAGCGGATCGAGCCCGTCGCAGGCACATGGGTGGAGATACCAGCTTTGCGGACCATGCGGGCAAGCGTCAGATTGGCATCATCATCTTCAGAGCCGGGGCATTCGATCATGTCGATTTGTCGAACGCCGGGGAAAGCCCGCAGCAGCGAAGCAAAGGCAGCAGGCGCATCCGTATCAATCGCATCGATCAGTTCGACCCGATCAGTCGCAACCACGCGGAAAGGGCCATACTGTTGAAATTCGAGCAAACGCGCGGCTGGCGCTGCACTGCTTGGAGCCTCCAGCGCAACGGCATTAACATAGCCTAGCTCAACCTCCTCAGCCTGCACCGGCACGGCGAAGGACATCAGCACCGGAGCGGCAATAATGGCCCAGCGCAAAAGGTCCATCGACATAGAAGAAAGGCTGCGTATAGTCCGACTCATGTCGTGATTATGCAGTCTCATGTTTAATCGTTGGTAATATCTGGGGGTAAACGCCGTGTTAGTGATGGTTTTGCGCTGATGGTCTCGACCGTTGCGACAGTGGCTTATTTGGGGCTGGAAGCGCGCGCCGTAGAGGTGCAGTGCCAAATCTCTCCAGGTGTTGGGCAGTTCAACATTGTGGGTTTGCCCGATAAGGCGGTGAAGGAGTCGACCGAGCGCGTCCGCGCCGCCATTTCGTCGATGGGCCTCTCGATGCCGCCCAAGCGCGTGACGATCAATCTGTCCCCTGCCGATCTGCCCAAGGAAGGATCGCATTTCGATCTGCCGATTGCGCTGGCTTTGCTCGGCGCAATGGGTGTGGTCGATGGCGAGACGCTCGCCGCTTATGTTGTGGTCGGCGAGCTGGGGCTGGACGGGCGTGTGGCGGGATCGCCTGGCGTGTTGCTGGCGGCGCTTCATGCGTCCGAGCGGGAGCTTGGGCTGGTCTGCCCTGCCCCGCAAGGCAGCGAAGCCGCTTGGGCCGGGCAAGTTGAAGTGATTGCCGCTCCCGGATTGTTGGAGCTGCTCAATCATTTCAACGGCTCGGCTTTGCTCCGTCCCCCAATGGCGGGCGAAGCGGAGGAACGGATTGCTGGGCCTGATCTCGCTCAAGTCAAGGGGCAGGAAACCGCCAAGCGAGCAATAGAGATTGCGGCGGCGGGCGGTCACAATCTGTTGATGGTAGGGCCGCCGGGTGCGGGCAAATCACTGATGGCCTCTTGCTTGCCCGGCATCTTGCCTGATCTGACCCCGGCCGAAGCGCTGGAGGTTTCGATGGTCGCAAGCGTGGCGGGGGAACTGAGCGGTGGCCGGATCATTCGCACCCGCCCGTTCCGCAGCCCGCATCATAGCGCCTCTATGCCCGCGCTGGTCGGTGGCGGGTTGAAGGCCAAGCCGGGGGAAGTGAGCTTGGCCCATCTCGGCGTCCTCTTCCTCGATGAACTGCCAGAGTTTCAACGCACGGTGCTCGATTCCCTCCGGCAGCCAATTGAGACGGGGCAAGTGACGGTAGCCCGCGCCAATGCACATGTCACTTTCCCGGCCCGGGTGCAGTTGATCGCAGCGATGAACCCTTGCCGTTGCGGCCATCTCGGCGACGCCGCTTTGTCCTGCTCCCGCGCCCCCCGCTGTGCGGCGGATTATCAAGCCAAGGTCTCTGGTCCGATGCTGGATCGAATTGACCTTCATGTCGAAGTGCAAGCCGTGAGCGCGGCAGACCTGATCCTGCCTCCGCCCGCCGAAGGCTCCGCTGAGGTGCGGGCAAGGGTCAATGCGGCACGGTCCATACAAACGTCACGATATGGCGAAGGAGGTCCTCGCACCAATGCGGAAGCGGACGGGAAGCTGCTGGAAGAGCATGCCACACCTGATGAACCGGGCCGAAAACTTCTCGCCCAAGCAGCAGAGGCCATGCGGCTCTCAGCGCGGGGCTATACCCGCATCTTGCGCGTTGCCCGGACGATCGCCGATCTCGCGGGGAGCGAATCCATCACGCGGATCCATATCGCAGAAGCGCTCAGCTACCGTCGGCAAGCACCTCGCAGCTGAGCGCCATCACCGTCTATGCTGCACCTGCGAAATGACGGGCTTACTTTTCCCCGCAAACTCGCCTATAGCGGCCAATGCCTTTTTCTACATTGCCGCCGCTTCTTGGTGAAGCGCTCTCCGCCCGTGGCTATGCCGCGCCCACGCCTGTCCAAGCTGCCGTCATCGAACCGGAGGCAAATGGCCGTGATTTGATCGTTTCTGCCCAGACCGGTTCGGGCAAGACCGTCGCCTTTGGTTTGGCGATGGCAGAGCAGCTGATCGAGGTCGATGGCTGCCCTTACAGCCTGTCTCCCTTGGCGCTGGTGATTGCGCCTACGCGCGAGCTGGCGCTTCAGGTGAGCCGCGAATTGATGTGGCTCTATGGCAAGGCGCGCGCGCGGATCGTCACTTGCGTTGGTGGGATGGATGCCTCCAAAGAACGGCGCAATCTGTCGGGCGGTGCGCATATCGTGGTCGGCACGCCGGGGCGCTTGCGCGACCATCTGGAGCGGGGAGCTTTGGACTTGTCCGCGCTGCGTGTCGCGGTTCTGGATGAAGCTGATGAAATGCTCGACATGGGCTTTCGTGAAGATCTCGAAGAGATTTTGGATGCGACGCCCGATGGCCGCCGCACGCTTCTCTTCTCGGCAACTATGCCAAAGCCGATTGTGGCGCTCGCCAAGCGCTATCAGCAGGATGCCTTGCGCATCTCAACCGTCGGCGAAGATCGCGGCCATGGCGATATCAGCTATCAAGCCGTCACCGTCGCCCCTGCCGATATTCAGAACGCGGTGGTCAATCTGCTGCGCTTTCACGAGGCAGAATCGGCGATGCTGTTTTGCGCGACGCGAGACAATGTGCGGCATCTTCATGCGAGCTTGATCGAGCGCGGCTTTGCGGCAGTGGCCTTGTCGGGTGAACATAGCCAAAGCGAGCGCAACCAGGCACTCCAAGCCCTGCGGGATCGTCGCGCTCGGGTCTGTGTGGCGACTGACGTTGCCGCGCGGGGCATCGATTTGCCGACGCTGAGCCTTGTTGTCCATGTTGAGCTCCCCCGCGATGCAGAGGCGCTTCAGCATCGCTCTGGCCGGACAGGTCGGGCCGGCAAGAAGGGCACGGCGGTTTTGATCGTGCCTTACCCGCGCCGTCGTCGGGTCGAAATGATGCTGCGGGGCGCCCGGATTGAGGCCGACTGGATCAACGCGCCCACGCCTGAGGATATCCGCCGCAATGATCGCGAACGGTTGATCGAGGCCCTCACCGCACCAGTGGAGGCGGACGAGGAAGATAAGGTCATCGCGATGCGCATCCAAAAGGCAATGAGCGCGGATGCGATTGCGGTTGCGCTGGTGCAGGCCCATCGCAAGAAAATGCCTGCGCTTGAGGAGTTGCTTGATGCCAATGCGCGGGAAGAACGCGGCCCGGATCGCAAGCGGCAGGGCTTTGAAGATACGGTTTGGTTCCGCCTGAACATTGGTCGTCGCGACAATGCCGATGCGCGCTGGATCCTGCCCTTGCTTTGCCGTCGTGGGCATATCACCAAGAATGAAATTGGTGCGATTAAGATTGGCCAGACGGAAACGATGTTTGACATTCCGCGCGCGGTGTCAGCTCGCTTTGCAGAGGCCCTGAAGCGCACCGCCAATGATGATCCCGATGATGGCATCATCATCGATGCGCTGCCCGGCAACCCGCGTGAAATGGCGCGGGAGAATAAGAAAGGCGGCAAGCCCAATCGCCCTGTCGAGCGCCGCGAAGACCGTCGCCCGCATTATGGAGAGGCCCGCGAAGGCCGCCCTGAACGCAAGCGGCCAGAACGGGATCGCGCGGATGGCGCACCATCAGAGGGCGGTCGGCCCGAAGGCAAATGGGCTGGCAAAAAGCCCGGCGGAAAACCGGCTGGCGCTCGCCCTGGCGGCGCGCGGCCCTTTGGCGGCAAGCCAGCGGGTGGCAAACCCTTCAAAGGCAAGCCTCGCGCTCGGCCGTAACGCACGGTGACGATCCGCATTCTCGTCGATGCCGACGCCTGCCCGGTAAAGGAAGAGATTTACCGGGTCGCCTATCGGTTATCCGTGCCCGTCACCATCGTCAGCAACAGCCCGTTCCGTGTGCCGGATCATCCGCTGATCAGCAAAATAGTGGTAAGCGACGGGTTCGACGCCGCAGATGATTGGATCGCGGAGGCGTCCGATGCGAAAGCCATTGTGATCACCGGCGATATCTTGCTTGCGGACCGCTGCCTGAAAGCCGGGGCGACCGTGATCGCGAACAATGGCAAGCCATTTACGACCAGCTCCATAGGCGCCGCCATCGCCACCCGCGCGATCATGGCTGATCTCCGCGCAGGACTAGGCGAAGGGATCGGCGGGCCGAAACCCTTTGGGAAAGAGGATCGGTCTCGCTTTTTGCAGGCGCTGGATGTGGCGGTGGGGAAGTTATTGCGGGCGGCTTAGCCCTCAATCCCGGAACGAAGGATCAATACGGTCCAGCTTCCGCAACAACGCGGGCCAAGCCAATGCCTGTGACACCATCGCCATGCCCTTGGCAGGCGTTTGCCCTTCCACCTTTTCCGGCGTGCCTTGGGGCGGATTATAGAGCCGGTCATAACCAGCGCTCAGCATCTTTACTTGCGCATCGCAGGCCCGTTCAAGGAAATAGAGGCGCAAGAAACAATCAGCGACGGTTTCGCCAACCGTAAGCGTGCCATGGTTGCGCAGGATCATGGCGTGCTTGTCGCCAATATCTTCGACGAGCCGCTCTCGCTCTTCCAGGTCCGTCGCGATGCCTTCATATTCATGATAGGCCACATTATGGAGCGCAATCATCGCGGTTTGGGTGTGCGGCAACAGGCCAAATTCCATTGCCGAAACAGCTTGGCCCGCAGGCGTATGGAGATGCATCACAGCATGCGCATCATCCCGCGCCATATGGATCGCCGAATGGATGGTGAAGCCCGCTGGATTAACGGGATGAAAAGTTGGGACGACTGGCTGACCATCAACATCAATCTTAACGAGTGACGACGCGGTAATTTCTTCAAACATCATATCATAAGGATTGATGAGAAAATGATGCTCTGGCCCCGGCACGCGGGCGGACAAATGGGTGAAGATCAAATCATCCCAACCATAAAGGGCAACCAGCCGATAAGCGGCAGCCAAATCAACGCGGATCGCCCATTCTTCGGGCGACACAAGCCCCTTCACATGATCATCATTTGCGGGCTTTGCGGCACTGGCCATGGGGCTCATCCTCTCTTCATTCTGCTCTGATCGAAAGGATAGACCCATCGCCTCGCCATCGCAACGGCTATGCAGCGAAAAGCCGATAGCTTGCGACTCGCCGAAAATCCGCGCTTAACGAGAAATTAACCTTTTCAGTTCAGAGATTTTTTGGTTAATGAAACACCGCAAGGCCGGAGAAGCGATAAGGGGTCGCCGAACCGGCAGATTTTAGCACAGGGGTTTGAGTCCATGCGCGTACTGTTGATCGAAGATGAACCAGCAACGGCCAAGGCCATTGAATTGATGCTCAATAATGAGGGGTTCAATGTTTACACGACCGATCTGGGGGAAGAAGGCCTCGATCTTGGTAAGCTCTATGATTATGATATCATATTGCTCGATTTGAACCTGCCTGACATGCATGGCTATGATGTGCTGAAGAAATTGCGCGTCGCCAAGGTGCAGACGCCGGTTCTCGTGCTGTCCGGTGTTTCAGAAATGGATAGCAAGATCAGAAGCTTCGGCATTGGTGCTGATGATTATGTCACCAAGCCCTTCCACCGCGAAGAATTGGTTGCCCGTATTCATGCTGTTGTGCGTCGCTCAAAGGGCCATAGCCAAAGCGTCATCCGCACCGGCAAGCTTTCCGTCAATCTGGATGCCAAGACCGTTGAAGTCGATGGTTCACGCGTTCACTTGACCGGCAAAGAATATGCCATGCTAGAGCTGCTTTCTCTCCGCAAAGGTACCACGCTCACCAAGGAAATGTTCCTGAACCA
>DLOX01000002.1:7079-10453 GCA_002478575.1 Sphingomonadales bacterium UBA7473
CTTTATGGCGGCATGGATGAGCCTGAACTCAAGATCATTGACGTCTTCATCTGCAAGCTGCGCAAGAAACTCGCGCTGGCCTGTGGTGGTGAAAATTATATCGAGACCGTCTGGGGCCGCGGCTATGTCCTGCGCGAAGCCGACGATATCGAGCTGGCCGAAGTCGCCTGAAAGGACGATCTAGCGCCGGAACCGGTTTAGGGGGATCTACCCGGTGTAAGAAGGGCCAGCAGAGCGATCTGCTGGCCCTTTTTTGTCGGGCAGATTGATCGCGCTTCTATCGAACGCGACCCCAAATCAGAAAAAGGCCGCCGAAGGCGACCTCTTCCCAATTCCAATAGCGAGGTGAAGGCTTAGCTCTACCCCATCCATCAATCTGTTTAGGCGAGAGCTGTTTCTCCAGCTTGCTTGCGGCGACGCATTGCACCACCAACAAGACCGAAGCCCGCGAGCAACATCAACCATGTTGAAGGCTCTGGAACGGCGGCAATCGTTACATTGTCTAGTGCAGGACCAAATGCATTTTGCGAGCTTGCTGGATCAGCACCGAAGCCAAGCGTCGTGCTTGTCGATGTTGCAGTGAACTGAACCGTGCGTTGTTCCCAAAGCATGTTCGACCGCGTTGAGCTTGTGTTGTTGAAGCTAAAGGCTTGGTTGCTCGCGCCGGTCCACGTCACGAAACCATTGCGCGGATTAGCGCCATTGTCTGGGTTTCGCGAGATAGAGAAGGTCACGTTATAAACTTGGCCGATTACAGTCGACAAGATTTGGGAGATGATTCCTGGCTGGTTGCCAGCCAAATCGATGCTGCGACTTCCGTCGGCCGCAGTCCAGTAGTTGCCAATATAATCGACAGAGCCGCTGGTCACAGTCCAACCCGCAATGTTTGTTCCGTTTGTACCAACGGTCGTAAAGCCGCCTGGGGGCGTACCTTGTTCGAAGCTGCCATTGATAATGGTCGCTGCGTTAGCGGAAAGCGGGAGGGCAAGCGATGCAGCTAGAGCTGTAATGGCGAGGCGCATTTAGAAATTCCTATTCGTTGATTCGACGATAAGATCGGTTCAATGATGTTCTTAACCTTTTGTTTAGCACGCAACCGCCAATTTACGAGTCTTTTCCGTCACTAGGCGTCCCATTGTGGAACGATCTTAGATAAATGGCCACCACATCAGCGCCCATGCCCCGGCGCTGCCGACAAGGGTCACTATAGCCGCGAGCCATAGCCCGCCTGCCATAGCCTGCTTTGCCATAGGCGTTGATCGCTCTGCCCGAAGATAGAGTTCGAGAACAGTTAACGGGAGTAGATAGGTCGCGAAGGCCCAGAACAGGTCAAACGGCCCTGCCATCCCTTTCTCAATGCCCAATCCGCCGGTGGCAATGCCCCAAGCGATATAGCCAATGCGCATGAACCACACACCACTTGCGACCATGAAAGTGCGCAACGCCCAGCGGCGATGAGCCACAAATTCGCGCCGCCTCGCCGTTCGCCACGCCATGAATCCAAAGGCCAAGATCAAAAGGCCATCAATCGAGATCGCAATGGCGCCCGTCAGCGTCAAATAGGATCCACGGACCCACACCAGCCACAAACCACCCAAAGACAAAGCCATCGCCATGATCAGAAAGGTCCGACCGCTCCATCGGTGGAGTTTTGGCCAATGCGATCGAACCGTCGGCACCAACTGCAGCAGACCAGCAAGCGTCATCACACCCGCCAGCATCACATGGATCGCGAAATTGCGATTGCCTGCCACGTCCCCTTTCACATAACCAGTAATCAGGGGCTTTGCATTCCAACCCGCATAGTCCCCTGAAAGGGTTAGCTGATAATAGAAGAAGAGGATGAAGGTGAGGAAGGCCAATTGGCCCAGCGCCGTTGCTGCGAACCAGCCACGAACGGCATAACTCAGTTGCTTGTTGGATTGATCAGGAGGCACAGGGGATTGGACATTGAGGGACATTGGTTCAAATTCTCGATAGGGCAGGATTGCCGCAACCGTATTATGCAGATAACACAGTCCTTGAAATGACCGTCGCCGACAAAGCTTTGACCCCAGCCGCCAAGCCAGCCACAAAGATGGTGCGCCAGTCGATTGCGGCGGGCATGGTGATGGGCTTTATCGACTATGCAGAGACACGGGGCGCCGACCGGGCAAGCCTGATGGCGATGGTTGGCCTGGCAGAGAGAGGAAAGCCCGATCCCAATCGCCGGGTGCCGTTCAGTCGCTATGTCGCGATGCTTCGACACACGACGCAGCTCACCAATGATCCGGCACTTGTGGTCAAATTCGCCGAAGCAAGCCATTTTGGCGAACTATCGATCGTGGGGCTGATTGGCTATGCATCGGAGACGATGCGCGATGCGCTGGATCAATTGAACCGGTTCGGTCGCTTGGTCACGGATGTGGCTACCAATGGCCCTGATCGCTTCACTCTGGTTCATGAAGCCGATGGCCTTTGGTTGATCGACAATCGGATCGATGAAGCGCCTTTTCCTGAGCTGACGGAAAGCACATTTGTACGGATGGTTTCGGGAACGCGCCAATTTGGCTCCACGCCTTTTGTCAGCCTGGTTGATGTCACTCATATTGACCATGGCAGCGGATCGGAGTTTCAGCGGGTCGTGAATGCGCCTGTGCGTTATGGCGCGCCACGCAATGCGCTTCGGGTAAGCATGGCTTGGCAAGACTATCGCATCTCCCTTTATCCGCGTTATGCGTTTGGCCTATTCTGTGCGCACGCTGACCGCTTGCTGTCTGAGCTTGACGCCGGGCAGACCGTGATCGGCCAAGTTGAGCGCGCTATCTTGCCTGTGTTGCATACTGGCCAAGTCAAAGCCCACGGCGTCGCCAAGCAACTTGGCCTAAGCGATCAGGGGCTATACCGCGCGCTCCGCGCCGAAGGCACCACCTTTGAAAAGCTGCTCGCTGAGCTCCGGCATCGCTTTGCGCAAAGCTATCTCACGGAGCGACGCACGTCGATGAAAGAAATTGCCTATCTTCTGGGATATTCTGACGTTTCGGCCTTTTCACGCGCTTTTAGGCGAATGGAAGGTTTGGCTCCAAAAGAGTATCAGAATAACCAGAATTGAAGCGAATCAGTCTTCAGATTCTGTTGCAGCACCGACAGTGCTTGAGTGGCGCAACAGACAAAGGCGTTCGCCAAAACACCCAAACTCCCAGAAACCGGTGTCCAGCATTTTCGACGCTCCATTTGTAAAATTTTGGGGACAAAATAAATTTCTAAAGCCCATTTTTTCGCTTGAGTTTTGACAAGGCCCGCTAAGTCCATGCGTCGCATGGCTTTGTCGCAGCGGTCGTGCTGTGAACCGAGTCAGAGTTGCGGTGAATCGAGTCCCTAATCTGTCATTTACC
>DLOX01000002.1:10516-11020 GCA_002478575.1 Sphingomonadales bacterium UBA7473
TTACCCTCTTGCGTCTGAAAATGATTGAGGCACTATGTGTGGTAGTTGAGCCGGGGGGCAACCCGATATCTTGTGTTTCATCACGCGCACCCAAATATGCGCGTTAGGCAGAGTCTGGCCTGTGGAACATGGGGACAAGGGCGAATTCGGCCGCGCAGAATAGCGTGAAAGCTGCTAGACCAGTTGGTCTTGCCCGCTTGAACGGAACGGGAACATAGAGTAGGAATGTGGGATGGACTTTAGGGATTCGCAAAGTGCGAGCGCGGATAGCATGGCAGATGATGTAAAAGGTGCAGTGGAAGCTGCCCCCAAGAGCGATTCACCCCAGAGTGATTCAAAGCGCGTTGACCCGCGTTTTGATCTTGTGCTCGATCATAGCCGCGATGCGCTGCTCACTGAATTTGGCAAAGACACGCTGAAGGATCGTTACCTCCTCCCCGGTGAGACCTATCAGGATCTCTTTGCCCGCGTTTCTTCTGCCTATGCCGATGATGCAGAGCATGC
>DLOX01000244.1 GCA_002478575.1 Sphingomonadales bacterium UBA7473
CCGCCACTGCCGGTAAGCAGGTTGCATTGTCATTCGATGACATTCCTAGAAGCGCCGGTGCTTTTCTAACGCATGAAGAGCGGACTGCTAAAATTATTGAGAGCCTTCGCTTAGCGATGGTCGAGCAAGCTGTGTTCTTCGTCAATCCGGGAAGTTTGAAACAAAAGGATCGGTCAGGTGGAGAGTCTCGGATTCTGGCATATGTCAATGCTGGGCATCTGATCGCTAATCACTCCTATACGCATCCCTCCTTAACTAGTGTAACTGCGGATGCCTATCTGGCCGACATTGATGCCGCGGAGGCATGGTTGAAAGGCCGCAAGGGATATCGCCCTTGGTTCCGCTTTCCCTATCTGAATGAAGGCGGGATCGATAAGGAAAAGCGCGATGCCATTCGCTCAGGATTGAAAGCGCGCGGTCTGATGAATGGTTATGTGACGGCGGACGGCTCCGATTGGCATTTGGAGCAGTTGACATTGGATGCAAAAGCAGCCGGAAAGGCGATGGATCTGGTGCAACTCAAACAGCTCTATGTCGCGTCACAGATGAGTGCACTTGAATATCATGATCAGCTAGCGCGGGATACAATTGGTCGATCGCCCGCGCATGTTCTTTTGCTTCACGAAACCGATCTGGCAGCTTTGTTTCTTCCTGATCTTTTAGCTGAGTTGAAGAGGAGCGGTTGGTCAGTGATAGCAGCGGATAAAGCTTATCGAGACCCAATTTCCAAGGCAATGCCAGATGTGCCCAACGCTAGAGGAACTCTGGCAGGCTCGATGGCGTGGGAGAAGGGCGTGAAGCCGCGTGCTTACCCCTTCTGGATGGATACATCCTTGATTTCTGCTGCGTTCAAAGAGCGGGTGTTGAAAGAAATGGATGGAAAATGACCACTCAATTTGAACTCACCGAGGATCAACTTGCCATACAGGATATGGCGCGCAAGTTCACGGCGGACGCGATCACGCCCTTTGCTGCTGAATGGGATGAGAAACACCACTTTCCAAAGGATGTGATCAAGGAAGCGGCTGAGCTTGGCTTTGCATCCATTTATGTGTCCGAAGCGTCGGGCGGCATAGGCTTGGGCCGATTGGAAGCGGCCTTGATCATGGAGGCAATGGCTTACGGTTGCCCAACGACATCCAGCTTCATTTCCATCCACAATATGGCCGCCTGGATGATCGATTGCTTTGGCAATGCTGAGATTAAAGAGCGATATCTGCCGCGCCTCAACACCATGGATATCATGGCTAGCTATTGCCTGACCGAGCCTAGTTCAGGTTCTGATGCCGCTGCTTTGCGGACCACGGCCAAGCTGGAGGGCGATCATTATGTCGTCAATGGCACCAAGCAGTTCATCTCCGGCGCTGGCGTGAACGATCTCTATGTGACGATGGTTCGAACCGGTGGAGACGGCGCAAAAGGCATCAGCTGCCTAGTGATCGAAAAGGATATGCCGGGCGTCAGCTTTGGCGCGCCAGAGAAGAAGCTGGGTTGGAATGCATCGCCAACGGCTCAAGTCATTTTCGACAATGTGAAGGTGCCATTGGAGAACCGCGTTGGTGCTGAAGGAGATGGTTTCCGCTTCGCCATGGCCGGACTGGACGGTGGACGGCTGAACATTGGCGCTTGCTCGCTTGGCGGCGCGCAGCGCTGCTTGGATGAGTCGATCAAATATACCAAAGAACGTCAACAATTTGGTCAGCCAGTGGCGGACTTTCAGAACACGCAGTTCATGTTGGCTGATATGGCGACGGACTTGGAGGCATCCCGCGCGTTGCTTTATCTTGCGGCGGCGAAAGTGACTGCTAACGCGCCTGACAAGACGCGCTTCTCGGCGATGGCTAAGCGTCTAGCGACCGACAATGGGTCGTCCATTGTGGACCGCGCTCTGCAGCTTCACGGCGGCTATGGCTACCTGAAGGATTATCCCATCGAACGTTTTTGGCGCGATCTGCGCGTGCATTCGATTCTTGAAGGAACGAACCAAGTGATGCGGATGATCGTTGGACGGGATTTGCTGCGCCAGTGACGACCGCTCTTTTTATGGTGACCATTGTCGTGCCCGACATGGAAGCCGGCATTCGGCACTATGTGGATGATTGGGGCTTTGCCCTGACGAATGACACACGGCACGAATCTGGGCACCGGTGGGTGGAGATATCGCCCGACCAAGGGGCCCGTTTGAGATTGGTTGAGGCGGACAATGACGAACAGCGTGCCGTGATTGGTCGTCAAGCCGGCGGTCGAGTGGCCTTCTTTTTGACGGTTGATGGTTTCGATCAAGCCATCCAAAGCTGGAGCGACAATGGAATAAAAGTCACTGAGCCGGAACGCACCGAAATCTATGGACGGATCATTGTGCTGAAGGATGCGTTTGGCAACCGGTGGGATGTGATCGAAGCGAGGAAGCAAGAAACCCATGACTGAGATTATCACCCGCAGAGAAGGCAAAGTGGGCTGGATCAGCCTCAACCGTCCGAAGGCGATCCATGCGCTGACGCTAGATATGGTCCATGCGATGACCGCTGCACTTATGGAATGGCGGAGTGATGACGCGGTAGAGGCGATCATCATTGATCATGCGGAAGGGCGAGGCTTTTGCGCAGGGGGCGATATTGCCTTCTTGCGAGAGTCGGCGCTGGAAGGCGGCGAAGCTGGCCGACGCTTCTTCCATGATGAGTATCAGCTCAATCATTTGCTCTTCACTTATCCAAAGCCCGTTATCGCCTTCATGGATGGCATCACGATGGGCGGCGGTGTGGGGATTAGCCAACCAGCAGCCTATCGGATTGCGACTGAGAACACGCGGTTTGCCATGCCGGAGACGGGGATCGGTCTCTTCCCAGATGTTGGCGGAGGGTGGTATCTTTCGCGTTTGTCGGGCAGGGTGGGGCAGTATTTGGCGCTTACAGGGGGACGGTTGGACGGAGCGGAATGCCTGGCGGTCGGATTGGCCAATAGCTATTTGGCGTCCGAATCCTTGGGCGATGTCAAAGCCTCCATCGCCGCTAAGCCTTCTGATATTGACTCAATCTTGGACAAGGCTGCCGCGGCAGCACCGGCGGCCAAGATCGTCGAAAAGTCGAACGACATCGGGGCTCTCTTTGCCTCGGATCGGTATGAAGATATCCTAGCAGCGCTAAGCAACAGCTCCTCCGAATGGGCATCCCAGCAGCTTCAGACCTTGCAGGCTAAATCCCCCCAAACCTGCAAGGTCGCGCTTCGGCAATTGGCCGATAGTTTGAATTGCGCTGATTTCGCAGCCAATATGGTCATGGAATATCGCATCGCTTCCCGCGTGCTGACCCGACCGGATTTCATCGAAGGCGTTCGCGCCGTGATCGTCGACAAAGACAATGCTCCCCAATGGAATCCCTCAACACCTGAAGGCGTGACAGATGAGCTTATCGACTCAATTTTCGCGCCTTTGCTCCCCCAAGAAGAATGGAAGCCGCTATGACCTTTGAAACGATCCTTGTTGAGACGCGAGGCGCAGTCACGCTGATCACACTCAATCGCCCGCAAGCTTTAAATGCGCTCAATTCGCAAGTGCTGAAGGAGTTGGTTCAAGCCTTTGGCGCCTTTGACGCGGACCCCGGGCAGCGCTGCGCTGTCCTGACCGGTTCGGAAAAGGCCTTTGCTGCCGGGGCCGACATCAAGGAAATGCAAAGCCAGTCCTTTGCTGACATGTATGGCGGCAATTTCTTCTATGACTATGAGAAGGTGACCGCGACCCGGAAGCCCTGGATCGCAGCCGTTAATGGCTTTGCGCTTGGCGGTGGATGCGAGCTGGCAATGATGGCTGATTTCATCATTGCGGGGGACGGTGCGAAATTTGGTCAGCCTGAAATCAAACTGGCTGTCACTCCCGGTATGGGCGGATCGCAGAGGCTGACGCGAGCGATTGGCAAAGCCAAGTCCATGGAGATGTGTCTGACGGGCCGTATGATGGGTGCGGAAGAAGCAGAGGCTTCAGGCCTTGTCGCGAAGATTGTGCCTGCTGCTGACTTGGTCGATGAAGCCATCAAGACGGCTGAAGTGATTGCGGGAATGGCCCCGCTTGCCGCCATGGCAACCAAGGAAATGGTCAATGCCGCTTTCGAGACGACCTTGGCGCAAGGCGTGAATTTCGAACGGCGCTTGTTTCATGGCCTTTTCGGGTCTCAGGATCAAAAGGAAGGCATGGCCGCTTTCGTTGAAAAGCGCCCCGGCAATTGGAGCGGACAATGAGAATAGCCTTCATCGGCCTTGGCAATATGGGCGGTGGTATGGCCGCCAATCTGGTCAACGCCGGCCACGCCGTCGCTGCCTTTGACTTGTCCGATGCGGCCTTGTCCAAAGCAAAGGAAAATGGATGTGAGACATTCACCTCCGTTCGTGATGCGGTGGTAGGGGCAGAAGCTGTCGTGTCCATGTTGCCCAATGGCAGCATCGTTAGCAGCGTGTATCGGAACGACGTAATTGGCCATGCACCTGCCGGAGCGATTCTGCTCGATTGCTCAACCATTGATGTTGCGACTGCGCGCGAAGTTGCCGCCGCTGCTGCTGACGGCGGATATGGCATGGTCGATGCGCCGGTTTCCGGCGGGATTGCGGCTGCCAATGGCGGAACCCTGACCTTCATGGTGGGCGGAGAACCAACCGACTTTGCGCGGGCCGAACCCATACTTGCCGCGATGGGCAAGGCCGTAATCCATGCGGGCGGCAGCGGGGCGGGGCAGGCGGCCAAAATCTGCAACAA
>DLOX01000285.1:0-26876 GCA_002478575.1 Sphingomonadales bacterium UBA7473
ATCTGCCACGCCGGGTTATAGCCAAAGCCATTCACGCTCAAATCGCTCGCCGTGCCCGCCATATCCTGCGTGAAGCCGCTCAGCCGAGAAACCGGATCATAATGTAACTTGTACTCGCACCATTGCCTCGCACCACACCTATCCGGCGACTGAAGAATATTTAGGGGCTATCGCATCTGTCAAGGTTATCGAATGCAAATCATTGGGTCCGGCTCTCAGACGATGCGCGCCGGGTCTATTTAGTATCGTGTCCCGGGAATTCTTCGAGGCGAACAATTGTATCTGCCTTAAACCGTGCCCCGTCTTCGCAAAAGCTTAGATCAACTGCGACACGATAATTACTCATAGGTTCAATACGCGCCTGCCTGTAAGAAACCAAACGACTAAAGTTTTTCTTTTCTCCCGGACGGAGGCGTGTAATTTTACCCGTTTTTGGAGGATAGGGAATCTCCAAGTCTGAACCTCGATCGTTCGCAGGCTTTATAACTACATGAGGCGAGAGGTCATTGATGAAAATATCCTCGAAAACGCAAACTTCTTTGCTGCTGCGATTCACCAACGCAAATTCCATGACGACTGCAAAATAGTCTTTTCCCGGCCTCTCACTTTGCCCAGCATAGATTATCTCAACGTTATCCTTAGCCACTGGCCTATTTGCTGTGACACAAGCGGATAAAATGACTGGAAAAATGACGGCAAGCGTTTTCATAACGATCTCTACTGATAGCATTGGATGACTAGGCAAATATGGCTATCATTATTTCGAAGGGCACGCTTGGGGTCGTTTGCACCGAGCCAGTTTGTTGCGGCATTTCCATATGCCTTTCCGTTTATTCCCAAACCGTAGGGCGCATTCGAGGGCAGGTCTCTATCGTTTAGACCAGCCAAGTGTCCAGCTTCATGGGCTATCACAAAGCCTTTATTGGAATGGCTGAAGAAACCGTCGTGAATTGTTATGCGATTGCCACCAAGGGTTGCAGTTGCTACCGCAGTTGCGCTGGGCCCGCCAAAGCGAACCCGCGAGCCTTCGCCGTGCGCACCGATTTTTTCAAAGGCTCGATCCAACCTACCAGCCACTCGATTAAGGCCGCCTGTGGTTCCAGACCCTTCGCCAAACTTCTTCTCAAAGGCCTCTTTCAACCCCGACTGAGCTTCAGAAAGTTCGCCTCCGTTATCGATTGCTTCGGCAAGGCCTCGAAGTGCTTGCGACGTCTCTGCGAGTGCTGTTCTTGCCTGATCAGCTGCGTCATGGACGGAGTCGCACCTGCTATCTCCGTCACACTTCAACAGCCCAGTCGGATCAGTCCCATTGACCGGATCATTCCCGACATATGCATAGAGATTGATCTGATCATCATATCCAATGGGATCGACTTGCAGAAACCTGCCAAGCGTTGGCGAGTAGATGCGGGCTTTGTAATAATATAGCCCGATCTCCGCGAGCCACGCCTGCCCGGTATATTGAAACCGACCGCTGTTGGTCGCACCCGGAATACCATATTCGTCATAGGTGTTTATCGTTGGCGCTCCGCCCGATGCATTGGTCGCGGCTACAATCGATCCTTGATGATCCGAATGAAGCCAGTTGGCTGAATTACCGGCATAGGAGACCAATGGATCATCCGCTGCATTGTTGCTGCCATGAACATAGCGAGACGTGAGCTGGCCCAAGGCATCATATTCCGCCACAAGCGCATCGCCATCATAAAGAAAGCGAGTATCTAAGCCCCCTCGCGTTAAACGCCACAAACGTCCCATCGGATCATAGGTGAGCGTGGCACCGCTCGACGATGAGATCAATCGGTTCTCCGCATCATAACCAAATGAGCTGGTTCCATCTGACACTAGATTTCCATTTGCATCATAGCCAAAGGCCGCAGGACCTGCACTCATATACTGATTGAGGCCATTTGTCGCATAGCTTCTGCTCACAACTATGGCATCGCGCCAAGCGTA
Source organism: Sphingomonadales bacterium UBA7473 (assembly GCA_002478575.1). Taxonomy (GTDB): domain Bacteria; phylum Pseudomonadota; class Alphaproteobacteria; order Sphingomonadales; family Sphingomonadaceae; genus Aquisediminimonas. Next base: position 1,957 of record DLOX01000285.1, read on the forward strand.
GCTGTCATTATCTCTCGACTTACTAACCATCTGCCACGCCGGGTTATAGCCTACCCCGCTCACTGTCACATTGCCGGTTGCGCCAACGAAGGTATCGGCTTGCGTTATCAAACGACCTATAGGATCATAGGTGTAATTGACGGCGCTCCCAAAGCGCTCTGAACGACTGGAAAGCAATCCACGTGTATTATAGCCAAATTGAGCAAGAGGCACTGTTGTGTCACCACCCTCATACACCCCACTCAAGCGCTGAAGGGCATCGTAGACATAGGTAAATGACCGCCCGTCTGGGTGTGTTAGGCGCGAACGGTTGAACGCCTCATCATAGCCAGCGGTCAGAGATCTCGTGAAGCCATCCATGCTAATGGTGCTTGAGAGCAGATTTCCGAAAGTATCATAGATGCTCGTTAACCCGTCACTCCCGAGCGCTGCATCAAACTTTGCTGACAGTTGTCGATCATGAACATCATATCGATAATAGACATCACGGGTTGCTGTAGCGGCGGGGCATGGCCCTGCTTGGATTGGGGCACAACCATCAGGGATGACTTTTGAGATCACGCGATTGCGATTGTCGTAGCTGTAGGTCAGGACGCGCCCATCGCGCTTTCTGAGCGAAACCCTATTCCCGACAGCATCATAGCCATATTGCTCATAGTCACTGACACTGACGGTGCCAACGCTGACCTTGTCAGGGAAATTCCAGTGCGTTTGGCGGTCATAGCCATCATATTTAAGCTGTGCCTTGTTGCCTTTCGCATCCGTCACAAACTCTGTTTTGCCATTTGGCGTATAGCCATAGGTTACATAGTTTTGAACAAGGGGCGTGCCAAAGGCGCGTTGGATACGCTCCAACCGGCCAGCGGTATCATAGACGTTCTTCGTGATCCGATCAGGCCCTTGTGTGCCCGCCGTTCCAAGGGAGCAGGCAGCAGTGCCGCTTGCTGCCGGAAGGGCTGAAAGGTTCATGCGGATGGTCGCGCAATCAGCAAGGCCACGATCAAGAAACGACTTGTCAGTCACGCGGTAAGTTGTGCTTCCAGACGACATGGCCTCTCGAATGATATTGCGTCGGCTATCAAAACTGAAATCTGTGCGATCAAGCACAGTGAGCGTTGTGCTCGTTGCATTGGGAACTGTCCCCGCTTCGACAAGGCTTACTTGGTCATCTGCGGCACGATAAGTGAATCGTTTAGCAAGCCGCAGACCATTGGGACCCATTGCCCCGATTTCCCAAGTCTTGCGGCCAAGCACATCGTAGCGGGAATAGACAGCATCATCAAAGCCGGGGCGTGGTCCATCGACTGACACAACCCGCCCAGCACTATCATAGCTATAGCGCGTTTCTCGGACTTGCCCGCTGGCCAGATCAACCCGTCGTTCGGTGGTCGGTAAGAAGGTCTTCTCGAAATAGTCATATTCCACACGCACTTCAGCGTTAGTGCCGCACGTCGTGGTCTGGCCGCACATACGTACTCGTTTCCTGCGCGAAATGACGCCAGCGCCGGTGTCGAGCGTTTCATACTCGATATATGTCTTGCGCCGGACACCGTCGGCATCCGCCGGGTCGGTTTGCTCGGTGAGTTGGCCAATAGTGTTATACGCAAAATCGGTTTGGCGATTTAAGGCATCTCGGTGCCATACCGGACGCCAGCACATCGTTGACGCTTTACAGTCGGCGACCACGCCATTTACTGATAAAAAGGGCGCGAGATTGAAAGACGTCTGCTCGACCAAATTTGACAATCCAGACCCGGGTTTGGGGCTTGTCGTCTTGCTAACGATATTGCCCGCCACATCCCACGCGATGGCAACCGAGTTAAGTTCTGGAGCTTGAATCTGCGTCACCCGAAGATATTGGTCGTAGGTATAGTTGGTTTGACGGCCCGCCTCATCGGCCGTTCGCGTAATCAGATTTCGTGCTCCCGCAGGCGAAAGAGAAGATAGTTTTGTTATTGTGTAAGCGCGTTGATAGCCATTGGGTCCTGTGACATTGACTGCATCGTAGAGATAGCCTCCAATAACCGCATCATACTGTGGATTGGTGTAACTATAATTCCATTGAACGCCATCCCGGTTCACGCTGCTTATCATTTGGGCAGAAGGTGGTAGATTAGCAATCGGCGCGACTGTCAAAGTCGGCGTAGTCTCTGTTGGCAGCGTCTTTGAGAAGCTCGCACTCTCAACATCTTGCCCCATCGTCCCAAGAGTGTAGCCTGCATAGGTGCGGCCAGCCAAATCGGTGATTGTGCCACTGCCATTATCCGTTAACCGAGCAAGTGGCGTGCTAGGGTCACTAGCCTTATACAATGTCACTTCATTTGGTGAACCCCAGCCCGGCTGTGTCAGGTCGTTTTGGGCATATGAAATGGTGAGGTAATAGCCAAGATTGGTTGAAACGCGGATGGGCCGAAAAAAAGGCCTGTTGTAGGGATCGTTAACGAGATAGGCGATACCATAGCTGTAGCTCAAGACTTCGCCGTCAGGATATTCGATTTTACTCGCGTAGAATAGTCGGACCCTTTGGGTGTTAAAATCCCCTTGAGCGGGGGTAGTAAACACGTGCGTAAGCCCCAAATCGTAGCGCTCACCTGATCCTGCTTTTCGATATGCTCTTCCGCTATATGTGAGTGACGACCCAGAACCACTCACACTTTGACAGACTTTCAGTCCATCAATGTCCGACCCACACCGAAAAGCTTCCGACGCGCCATCTATTGTGTGAACTGTCCAGCTTCCGGTCGATTCAGCGCCGGTATCGTTGTTGATATACTGTTCCCCTTTGACATAGGGAGCGGCGTTCTGAACCCGATCAAATTTTAGCCGGGGAGCCGCTGGAACCGACAAGACGAGGGCATCAGGCGTCATCTTGCCGTCAACGATATTCACCCCGTTTCGATCTGGCTCAATCTGTATCGAAGATATCGTCAGTGGCAAGTTCTGCGCATTTGCATGCGATGTCATGGGTATAGTCAATACGCATAACCCAAGAATGAGCAGTCGATAGGGCGCGGATGACCATGCGCGACCAGATTGGCCTTTGGCGCTAAAGGAGAGAGACGCTTCATCTTCCCCGAACAACTGTCGCCAAAAAGCTCTCATGCGCTTTCTCCGTTACACATTGTCGCCTCAGAAAAGCGAAGTGCCATCACGTCTGTTTCCTTGCTCAAGGACACACCGGACCCGGCGATGTCGTCCATGTTATCATCCCTGTCGCCTGTCCGCCAATTGAGTTAGTGACCGTGTAAGGAACGCTCCTTGCTCCGGAACGTAGAGTCTGGAACGTGACCGAGTTGCCGGTGATTGCCACAGTGTAGCTGACATCAGGAGCCACTGACACAAGAGACAGCGGATAATTTCCACCCGGATCAGTATCATTTGTTATTGGATTGACGGTGAAGGTGGCGCACCGAGCGAAACTTCCGGCATTATCGGTATTCGCGACCGGTCCAGTGCTTGGTGGAGCGTCATCATTCGTGATCGTTCCCGTTGCTTGCGACTGGGTGATCGCTGCACCGTAACTAGGTGACGAGATTGTGAAGATGATGGTTTCATCTGGTTCGACAGCACTGTCTTGGATTGTCGGGACTGTAACCTGGGTCAATGTGTTCGGTGAGGTGAATGTAACCGTGCCAGATGTTGGTTGGAAATCTACACCCGAAGTCGCCGTTCCACTCGACGTTGCATAGTTGATAGTGAGCGGCGGCTCATAGCTCACTGTTCCATCCAGCTGTATTCCAAACACAATGGATTGGCCTTCCGGACGGGCGGTAGGGTTGACCACAGCAAAGCTCGGGGGTGGATCGTCATTATTGATCGTGACCAACGCTGTCGTTGCACCGAGAGTGGCATTGGTCGGCGCAGAGAGCGTTAGGTTGAAAGTCTTCGCCAGATTGAAAAATACATTCTGAGTCGTCGAGACGAAGAGGCTCTTTGATGTTTCGCCCGAGACAAAATTGAGAGTTCCGCTTGCCGCTGCATATTGAGCCGCTCCTGCGGTTCCATCAGAAGTCGCAAAGGTGACCCCGGAACTGACTTCTGACGCACCAGTTCTTGTCACCACTATATTAGCCACACCGCCTTCTGTGACAGAGACATTGGCCACCGAAAAGACTGGTGCTACATCATTGTTGCTTATACTCCCTGTACCAGTGGCCGACGAAATCACAGCGCCACCAGAGGCTCCCGACAGATATACTGAAAATGTTTCAGTTGCCTCAAAAACGGTGTCATCAACGGTCGTAACCGTGATCGTCTTTGAGGTTTCTGCCGGGAGAAAGTTCAGCGCCCCTGACACAGGTTGATAGTCATTTGGCTCCAGTGCCGTCCCACTTGAGCTGCCAAAGTTTACCGATAGCGTGTTGGCTGTTGAGCCAGATTTAGTAACGGTGAAGCTCAGGGACCCGCCTTCTGTCGCACTGGCATTAGAAACAGCAAAGTTTGGCGCAGCGTCATTGTCTTGTAATGACACATCAGCGGATGCCCCAACAATAATCGCCCCAGAAGAGGCCCCTGAAAGAGTAACGCCGAAACTCTCCAAGCCTTCAAAGACGGTGTCATCGACGGTCGGAATGGTAATTGATTTTGTCGCTTCACCTGATGAGAAGCTCATCAGCCCTGAGGTTGCTCCAAAATCACTTGGCGATGTCGCGGTCCTTGCTATTGTGGCAAAGTTGACCGAAGCAGCAGCCCCAGTAGATCCTGATCGCGTAATGGTAAGGGAAGCGGTGCCACCTTCAACAACCGTTGTACCTGAAATTGAGAATTCGGAGCCAGCCTCGTTATCAACAATGGTAACGACTCCGCTGTAGTCTGCCAAAGTTGCACCGGCAGAAGGGCTAGAAAGCACCATTTGAAACCGCTCTTTGCCTTCAAATAGAAGGTCATCAACGGTGGGTATCGAAATGGTCTTGTTAGTCTGACCCGCGGCAAATGTCAGTGTGCCTGTAGATGATCAATAGTCGCTTGGGGCAGTTGCCGAGCCATTCGAGCTCGCATAGTTCACCGTCATCGTGCCGGTCGTAGCACCAGCGCGAGTGATCGTAACGGTTGCAGCACTGCCTTCAGTAACATCAACGTCTGCAACAGAAAAGGCGGCGGCTGAAGTGCCAGTCACCGAATAATTTGAACGATTATCGCCTTGATCAAAGGTCGTAGAAGTCTGGCGACCATTGTTCGGACCGTTGGCCACAGTGTTTGATATGAGTCGCCCTAGAGCATCATAAGTGTAAGTGGTCGTATCCCCTGCCAAAGCCACGGCTGCGGCGAAAACAGAAAGCGCTACCACTGCAATCTTGAACTTAGCCAGCCTCATGAAGCCCCCACAAGTCAATCGTTTAACAAGACATCCGGTGCTTTTTACGAAACAAATCCGTAGCCGTATTCGCGCAGGAACGTCTTGGTTGCATTACTCGTAACAACACAGGCAGCACACATAATTGCTGCACTGGCGAAAACCCACTTCTTCATCATTCACCTCCAAGTTTCGACTCAGGATGACGTTCTGCTTTTTCTATGTGACGAAGAGAACACGAAGCCCATCCACTGACAAGCAGTATTTTCACGCCATGTAAAATAAAGTCGATTGGCTCTCTGGCCATGGTTCAAGCGATGCGAAACTGAAGCTCACCTAAGGCCATTACTAGCCTCACTCAGGAGCCCTCATCACAGCTGCCCCGGCGTAAGGATCATAACCGCCTTGCGGATTTGCAGGCGTCGAGCGCGCATAAGTGGGCGGCGGAGGGACGCTAGTGGTGACTGCGGCTCCTTGGCTTGTCGCCGCACTGTGCAAACCGGACGCGATGGATTTCGCGCCGAAGAGGAGGAAGCAGCCGAAGATGACCGAGAGGCCGCGCTTGATGTTGACGCGGCCTGAAAGCATCGCAAAGCCAACCCATGCGATGGCGATAATGGCGATGGTGGTCGCAAGCGAGCCAAAGACAAGATCGCTGATCCAAGTCGCGGATGACGCGATAGCGCTGGTGGCTGGCGGAACCGTCATTGGCGAAGCTCAATCGCGGTCACGACGCGCTTGCCATTCACACGCGCAAGCTGGACATAAACATCGATGCTGGAGCGGACATAGTGAGCGATGCTCTCCCGGTCTAAATGGGTGCCGGATTCAAGGACAAGGAGCACAAGCTGCTCAATCGCCCGTTCAGGACTGTCGGCGTGAATGGTCGTCATGGAACCGGGATGGCCAGTGTTCACCGCGCGAAGAAAAGTGAAGGCTTCTGGCCCGCGCAATTCGCCAAGGATGATCCGGTCAGGCCGCATGCGAAGACTGGCGTTCAGAAGATCCTCCATCGTGACGACAGCTTCGCCCAGCGCACTGCGCGAGGCAATGAGGCCGACCATGTTGTCCTGGGAGACTTTCAGCTCCGGCGTGTCTTCAATGAGGATCAGCCGGTCAGCACTGTCCACTTCCTTCAGAAGCGCATTGAGGAAGGTTGTTTTGCCGCTTGATGTTCCGCCAGAGATGAAGATGTTACACCGCGCTTTGACCGCCAGTTTGAGCAAGGCACGAAAGTCACGGGCCTGCTTCAAAGCTTGAAGCGCTCCGTGCACGGGTTTGCGCGCAGTCTCACTCGCCACCGGATCAAAGGCGCCAGCTTCGGCATAATCATCGACCTTCATATCGCTCACCACATATTTGCGGATGGCAATGGCGACGTCGCCGCGTGTCGCAGGCGGCAGTGCGATTTGGACCCGTGATCCGTCAGGCAGGCTTGCTGACAGCAGGGGATGCTCGCGGTTGATGCCTTGCGAGGATTGAGCGGCGATTTGGCGGGAAAGCCGCTCAAGCACCTGTCGGTCAAAGCCTTTGACGATGACCCGCTCAGCGATGCCGCCCAATCGCTCCACCCAAAGCTCATGCGGGCGGTTGATGTAAATGTCCGTGACATCATTCGCTTCGAGGTGGGGACCCAGCGGCCCCAGGTAATGGTCGAGATAGACAGTCTCGCCCATCCGCTTCACTGCACCCCAGAAAAATCAAGATCGCGTGCAACAAACACGGTGATCCGCGTCCCGTGACGGACTTTCAAGGTGGGCTTGGGCGCTGGGGGGATCAATTGCGATGTGGCGGCTTGGGCGGCGGGGATTGCGATCACAACGCCATTGTTATCAGTGACGGCCCGAGAAGCGGCGAGTACGCCAAAATCGATTGAGGATTGCAACAAGGCTCCCAAAAGCCGCTCACCAAAATGGGTGTTCACTCGGCCTTTGACACCTGCCCGACCAAGTTGATCGGACGCTGGGGAATCAAGCGAGATGGTCGCGCCATCAGGGCGCATCAGCCGCGTCCAGATGATCTGGGCGCGGTTCTGCCCTGCGGCAAGCTCGCCTTTATATTCGCCAAAGATGCGGCTGCCTTTGGGGATGAGCATCTGAGTGCCTTGCGCATTATAGACATTGGTTGAGATCATGGCGCGGACTTGGCCCGACTGAGTGGAATCCAGTGCTGTCTCGAGAACCGCAAAGACCAAAGTGCCTTGCGAGACAATGTAGGTGCGATCCACCCCGGCAATGGCGAAGGCCTTGGCGGCTTGTGATGATGTGGTGGTGCCCGTCGTTCCGGCGGCTGCGCTTGGTGAAGCAACAGGCGGAGCTTGTGCTCCATCAAATACGACTGCTGGCGCTGATCGCCCGGGATCGGGCGCTGTTGGTTGGAGTGGTTGCGGTGGCACATTGGCAGGGGGTGGCGGTTGCTGGACCAAGGGTGGTGAGGCCGCAGGTGGTCGCACTCGCGTCAATCGCACTGGCGGCAATGGGGGCTGAGGTTGCAAAGCGACTGGCGGGCGCAAAGGCTGCCCCACCGGCCCTCCAAACCCCGTCCCTTCCGGGATCATCAGTTCTGCACGCGGCTGGGTCGCATAGGCATAATCTTGGGGCGGCGCGATTGGGGGAATGTTCGATGCTTGGCGATTGGCTTCCATCATAGCGAACAGCACTAGGCCACTGACGACAATCGAGCCCAAACCAATCCAAAGGCCCCGATTGCCTCGATCTTCGCCCACCATGGGCAAGCCATCGTCAAGGGCAGTAGCCCCGCTCATGGCCGATCTGCTTTCTTGGGTCTGCGCGTTGCATAGGCAATCTTACGGTCGAGGCGGAAGATCAGCTTGGGCGGGGTTGCCGCGATGATGAAGCGCCCGTCTTGCATCTCGCCATTCACAAGCGATTCACTGCCATTCTCCATCGCGAAGATGCCGGGCAAAGCGGCAGCCTCAGGCCACTCCACGATTGTGCGCATGCCCTCTTGATAGACTTTGCTCGGGCGGATGGCTTTGGCGCCAGACACGCGATAATCATAAGCGGGTGCAATGCTGGCCGTCTCCGCTTCGGGCGCTTTGGGCGGATAGGTGAACTTGACATGATAGGGGCTGACCTCACCATAGCCGCCCGCAGGCATGAGCTCGATATTATAGACGCGCGATGCGGTCACCACGCTCATATTGGTCAAAGCGGTGGCGCTTACATTTTTCACAAAGAAGATATCGCCGCGTTTGCCAACCGAGACTTGCCATGCTGCACTGTCGCCGACGCTGACAGTTTGGATGGCTTCGCCGGGGGCAAGCTCAACCATCGTCTGGAGACCTGGAGCAACCGAAAGCCTGATGATCTGGGCTGGATCATATTGCACGCTTTGGATGCGCGGATCGCCATCGCCGGGTCGCGGCATCATCTGTGCAGCGACCGGCGTTACCCAAAGCGCCAGCAAGACAATGATGCGCTTCACCGCGTGGGCGCTCTGCTGGGGCCGCTTTGCGGAAGCGGCTGAACCTGCGAAGGCGTGGGTGCCGACAGTGCCGGATTTGTGGCCGATGTCACGGGCATCGGCACCGGATTGGGCAAAGTCTCTGCGTCTTTGCGATAATCAATCACTTCAAAACCCAAGGGGTTCACATAGCGATCCTCAACCGTCATCGGCACGCTGGAATAGCGATATTTGATGACCGCCACCCAATTCTCGGTTGGCTGCTCGGCGGCCCCTTGATCGCGGCGGATGCTGGCAAAGCGGACAAGCGCACTATTGTCCGATAGCTGCGATACAGAGCGTATTTGCACATCGATGATGGTGCTGCGTGGCAGGCGCGAAAGCGGGCTTTCGGGGTTATTGGCTTGCATGAGATTGACATAGCGGCTTTTTGCCGACCCCGATGACCAAAGCGCCACTTTTCTAAACTGTGCTTTGACGGTCGCCAGATCAAAGCCTTCGCGGGCTTCCACATATTGAACAAGGAAAGCTTGAGTGAGAGCCTTTTGCGGCGCGATCTTTTGCGGAGCCGCTGGATCAAGCGCTTGGACAAAGCCAGTTTGTTTGTCGACCAAAATGGTGTGAGGTTCAACCGTCTTCAATGGGAGCAGGACCAATAAGGCTATTGCCAAAAGCACAGCCACCGCCGTTGCAACCATCGCAATGATCCAAGCGACTTTGCGCGATGCATAAAGGGATTCTGTCCGCTCATCGGCCCAGCTGCCTGCCTTGGCATAATAATCATCAAGCGTTTCTGGCTGTTCGGTCGACATCAGGGTGTTTTTCTTCTTAGGGCTTGGTTGCTCACTCGCCGTGAGGGGGCAGGGTAAGTGCGGCCAAGGGGAACAGAGGCGCTTGCTTCAGGCGCATTGCGGTCTCCCATCACCAAAGCTGCGCGGCTAGGTGCGCTATTGCTTTGGGTGGAGCCTCCACCACCCTGGCCGTCCAAGCTCAGCGTTTGTCGCAAGGATTGCGCGACCATCTGCGCTCGGCTTTGTTCGTTGAGTGCTTGGCTGGTCTCAGACATCGCAGGCCGCCAAGTAGAGGCCTCTTGCTGAAGGCTCATAGCAGCTCGCTCCACCATGGCTTGGACCTTCATGATGACGGTCAAGGCAAAAGCCACGCGTAAGACAAGCGCGAAGAGACCGATCATCACCAGTGCGAAGGACAGGGAGAGAGCGAAAAGCTCAAAAGGCGCGGAAAGCGTGGCGATGCGCGAGGCTCTAAGCGCCAAGACTTGAGACAACCAAGGCTCCATGATTGCCAATTGCACGCCTAGGATGATCGCTAACCCCAGCGAGCCCAGTGCAATGGCAATGAGCGCCTTCAGCCATCCAAAGAACAAGAAGCGCGTGCCGTCAAACAGCAAGAAGCCCGCAAACAAAGGCGCAAGCGCCAGAAAAAGGCCTCCGCCTAAGCGCAGAAGACCAAAACTCCCAATCACGCTGCTCACAAACAAGGTCTTGCCCCAGCCCAATGCGCTATTGTCGGTCACCGGCGGTGCAATGGCATCGGTTGGGCGCGCTGCCGCCAAATCAAGCCGACCGCTGCCTGCTTCGACCAAAGCCATGATGCCATTGTCAATGCCTTGGAGACGCGCCGCTAAACCCCCTTCTGACCCCGGCAATGCCGAGGCGCGTCCGATTGAACCTGCGACTTCTGCGGGGGCCTTCAACACAAGATCATAGACGACGATCTTATAAGCAGGCCAACTGGCGGCAAGCGCCAACACAAAGCCGACTTTCAACGCGCTTGAGACCCATTCCTCAACACCCAAAGGACGGCCCATCAAAAAGCGGAGGCCAATGATGGCCACAAACAACGCCAGCAAAAGCGAAAGGGCCAGTGCCAAGGGCGACCCCGCAGCCGACAAGGCCTGATAGCCGCCTTCACCAATCGTCTGCGCTTGGCAGTCGAGATTGGCGAGCGTCGCTTGCAAAAAACCGGTGCCAGTGGCGGGTGCGATACAGCTCATCCGACTTGCTCCAGCAATTGTTCCAACCAATTGCCTTTGCTGCCATGCTTGGCGCGCAGCTCATCGCCCAACCGCACATTTTTCTCCCGGCCCGACAAGACCGTCAGCAAGTCAGGCTCGCCGCTCAGATCAAGACGCACCACCACGCTTTCGCCGCCATGCTTGATCAAGAAGCAATGGGCGCTGTCAGGAAGGGTCCGGATAAGATCCAGCTCATGGTCGGTCAAACCAAAGCCGATGCAATAATCATCATGACTGGCTTTGGGATTGACCATGAAGATTTGGGTTGCGGCTTGTTCGATGATGGCGCTTGCGATTCTAGACTCCAGCGCATCGCGTGCGCTTTGAGTTGCAAAACCCACAATGCCATTCCTCTTGCGGATCGTCTTTTCCCAATCCTTAATGCGGCGCACAAAGACATCATCATCAAGCGCCTTCCAGCCTTCATCGACGACGATGATCGCAGGCGTGCCATCCAGGCGCTGTTCAACGCGGTGGAACAAATACATCATGGCGGGCGTACGAAGCGCAGGATCGTCAAGGATCGCGGTCATATCAAAACCAACGACCCGCGCGCTCAAATCGGTTGTGTCCTTGCTATTGTCAAAGAGCCAAGCCCGCTCGCCATTCCCCCACCAGGGCTTCAGCCGCGACCAAAGATCAGCGCCTTGCGGCCGTGCGCCGCCTCTGAACAGTTCAACCAAATGCTTGAGCCGCCGATGCGGCAAGGGCTGGGCGAAATTGGCATCAATCGCATCCTTGATCTGGGCCAGCTCTTCGACGCTCGCTTCCCCTGCCATTCGCGCGACCCAATCGATCAAGAACTGCCGATTGGTGGATGTGTCTTCCAGTTGCAGCGGATTGAGGCCTGAGGCGACATCTGGATGCAGTCGATCATAGGAACCGCCAATCGCACGAATGAACAGATCAGCGCCGCGATCCTTGTCAAAGAAGATGATGCGCGGATCATATTTGCGGGCTTGGGCGAGCAAGAAATTGAGGATGACGGTTTTGCCCGAACCTGATGGGCCAATCACTGTGAAGTTGCCCAAATCCCCATGATGGAAGTTGAAATAATAAGGGCCAGCGGCTGTCGTCTCCAAAAGCGAGACCGCTTCCCCCCAATGGTTATTCTGGGCTGATCCCACCGGAAAATTATGACCGCTTGCAAGCCCTGCAAAATTGCTCGTCGAGATGAGCGCACGGCGCGTGATATATTTGAAATTGCCCGGGAATTGCGCCCAAAAGGAAGGCTCCAGTCCAACATCTTCGCGCACAGCCGTGATGCCCAAGTCAGACAGAGACGCTGTTACGCCTGCCACTTGACCATCAAGCTCTTCCAAACTCTCACCATGCACAGCAATCGTCATATGATGCTCACCAAATCCAGCCCGACCTGCGGCCACTTGATCCTTGGCGTCCGAGAGCTCAGCACGGAGGCTCACCGCTTCATCTTCGGCAGAGCGCATCCGGCGCAGGGCCAGGTTCATGCGGCCAAGTGCTGCCTGGCGGTCGACAAAGGCGAAGGACTGGCTGATCGTCATTTGATACGGCAGCCGCATCAGCTGATCGAACATGCCAGGCACTGTTTGCGCGGCATAATCTTTGACGGACACAATTGCACTGAAGCGTCTCGGCATATGGCCATTGGTGGAAAGCTCAATGGCATTCCGACCAAAGCTGATCCGCCGCGACGGAATGTAGAGCCCCAAATCCTCATAGGGCAGCTGCATCGGGGCCAGTTCGCTATTGAAGAGCGCGCCCAGAAACTCAATTGGCTCTGAGTAGAGCCCATCATTGCTTTTATAGGCAGCGAGCAAACGCGGGCCATATTGCCCAAGCGTCGCCATCAAAGCCTCGCGGGCGGCATTCAATTGCCGCACTTCGCTCGCAAAGGTGGCGGCCTTGCTATTATCCGCGGCACCCAACCAATCGCGAAGCCGGTCACCCAGGCCCAGCCCTCCGGCCAAGGGTCTGCGCACCAAGGTCAGATACAACTCATTCACATAAAGCTGACGCTCACCCAGCCGCGCTTGCCATTTGTCATCTAAGCTTTGCGAGAAAGCATCGGGAAAGCGGGCCTCTAGGCTCATATCCACCCGGCGGCGAATGATATGATGATAAAGCGCAAAGCGGGACGAGCCGATGGATTGCAGCATCGCATCTCGCAGGACCTTGCGATAGTTCAGCTCTTCGCTATCTGCCGTCTCAAACATCATGCCGCGCAAGGCAATGCATTGCATCAGCAGGCCATCCCGCGTCTCTATCGTATGATCATCGCGCTGCGCTGCATAAGGCAAATGGTGGCCAGCGGGCTTTTCGCGGGCAACAATTTTGGGATCGCGGGTTAAGGCCGGTAAGAGTTGCATCGCCACAAACTATGGTTGCGCACACGGCCACATAGGCGCGACTTGGTCAGCCACAAATCAATGATCCGAGGCTCCCGCAGGCAATAAAGTGCTGCAATCCCATGCAAGATCAGCGCTGGCACAAGCACCCACAGCGACTTGAAGATCAAGAACAACTCAGCCGCCAACACCGCATTGATCACGAAGAAGCTATAAGTAACGCCTGCAAACATTTGCGGGCGGGTGAGCGCCACAAACAGCCGATCTTGCTCAAGCGGAGCCACGCCTATCCGCCCGAAGACAAAGTCGCGGCAGATTGAATGCCCGCCACAATGCTGGCTGCACCAAACAAAATGAAGCAGCCCAAAATCACAACTGCACCATGCCGCCAATTAACCCGCCCCGTCAGCATCAAAAAGCCAACAGACGCAATCGCGATGACTGCAACCGCAGTGGCGACGGTGCCGAGCAATGTCCCCTGCATCCACTGCATGGCGTTGACGATCACGCCAGAGCCTTGGGGATCAGTGGAAAGCTCTTGGGCGAAAGCGGTGGTGGACAATACTAGCAAAACCGGAACTAGAGCAGGCCGTAACAGTCTGACATTTAAGCGCATCACACCACCTCTGAACAGCAAGCTAGAATAAGGGAGAATATGTGGCAATGGGATTCCGTTTACTCAATTGATTAAGAGGCAAAATGTCTCGCTTCCGATCTAGCCGCTTGACCTTGCGAAGTGGCCAACAACGAATGTCGTGAGCCTTATTCGCGACGCTTTTTCTGGAATGGTTTCAAATCTGGCAATTCTTGGTAAATTATAATATTTCAATGGGACTGAACAAAGGACTTACATTCAAAACAATCAAAACAGAGGAAAACGTATATCATTCCAGCATCACCAATCATAAATTCGTCATTTAATGAATCAAGTTGAGCATAAAATACCATATTAGACCCACAACCACATGTGGGATTTGATTCATTTAATAAAAAATCAGGACTACCACCAATTTTGTGGCGTGTTCCGATTTCTGGGCTGAGCCATTTCGAGCGCTTTAAAGAAAGTGCCTCGTCATCAACAGGAACTGGAACCAATTTAAAGTGGGGGACTTTCATAAAATCAAACCTAATTACCGCTTCGGTATGGATGAATTTGTAAGTGATTAATATTATAAGTATCCAACATCCGGCCTGCTTGTTGAAATATATCTCTAGGCGTAGCATTAGGGTGTGCAGTGATCCAGCGTGCCCATTCCGAATTCCATCGCCCAGGCATATTTCCCAACCCACGCCCATGCAAGCCATTCATATGTGTAGCATGAGGAACCGTCACTGTGTAACTATCAATGTTGATTCCTCGTGATGCGAAGAAAGGGCGATAGGCTTGCGGCATGATATGATGATCGGACGTCCGAGATGAGCTTAGATAGCCAACGGGTCGTCCCAATAGCTGGTTGGTTTGATAGGCTTGATAGCCAAACCCTGGTTGATTTCGCCCAAGGGTAAAACCCGCCTGATCGGCCATCCTTGCTTGGCCGATGGAAACTTGGAGTGGCGTTAATCCGGCGAAACTTCCTCGGTATCCAGCCGGCACCCAAAAGTTCTTTGGAAGTCGGTTCGCTGCACTTGCCCCTTCCCCCAGCCTTGGTGTCCGCGGTCGATTTGTTGACCTTCGTGTTTGCCCATCAGGGTCATCAAGGTTGACTGGATCCCCACCAACATAGTCGTACCAATTGATCCCATCCTTATACCCAGCGGGGTCTGTTTGGAGGAACCGCCCGAGCGTCGCGGAATAGATGCGGGCTTTGTAATAATACATCCCCACTTCGGGCAGCCATGTTTGGCCAGTATATTGGAAGCGGCCCGTGTTGGTTGAGCTGTTGGTGGGAGACTGGGAGTTCCCATTGAGGCCATATTCATCATAGGCGTTGATGACGGTATTGCCATCGACCCCATTGGTTACGGCCACGATGCTGCCGCGTTCATCCGCATGGAGCCAGCGACGGTCGCTGGCTCCACTGCCTGCATACCAGACTATGGGATCATCATCGGCAGGGCCATGGACATAACGATTGATGATCGGCCCGCCCGCACCTGCACGTTCTGCGATCAGTTCAGTGCCATCATATTCAAAATATGTTAGATCATTCTTGCTGGTGAACAGCAAACGCCCTGCAGCGTCATAACCCAAATTGGCCCCATTGCCGGTCGCGAGGCGGTTTTCTGAAGTATAGGTATAGCCGACATTGCCTGAGCTGGTCAGGTTACCACGACCATCGTAGCCAAGCAGAGTTGAGCCCGCCGTCGTCAATTGGTTAAGGCCATTAGTGCCATAGGTGCGGTTGACATTGACATGGTCTTGCCAACGATAGTTGTCGTTATCCCGGACATATTGTGAGATTTGGCTGGCTGGATTGTATGCGAATGTGGCTGACACATCCGACGCGCTACCTACCATATCCTGCCCAAGCGCAGAGAGGCGCGACAGGCCATCATAATTATAATTGGTCATTGTGCCATTGCCGCGAACAATGCTGGTGCGGCGACCAAGATTGTCGTAATTGTAAATGGCGAGCACGCCAACACCAGCTCCCGCTCCATATTCGCGGATCGCCGTCACATTTCCGGTTGTGTCATAGTCATAAGTGACGAAGAAGCCATCAGGGTGAGTGAGCCTCGTCCGCCGTCCGGCGGGATCATAGAGATGGGTCTTCGCGCCCAATCCGGACATGGATTCTGAAGTCAGTCGTCCCAGCCCATCATAGATATAGTTGATCGTACCGCTTGCATCAGCTGCCTGAGTTTGCCTGCCCATCAAATCGTATTGGAATGTCTTGTCCCACTCATAGTAGGCTAAATTGGGAACATCTCGCGCGATCAGACGATTGAGATTGTCATAGGTCATGAAGTGCATCTGACCGTCGCGCAGACGACGCTGCGTCACATTGCCATTTGCATCATAATTGAGCTGTTCAAAATCGGTTGCAGAGCTTTGGAAAGACCCCAAGCCGGGAACGGGATAGCGCGTCGTCTTCAGTCGATCATGGCCATCATATTCGAAGGTGGTGAGATTATTCTCTCCGTCCTTCACAGTCGCGAGCTTGCCGTTGAGGGTATAGGTGTTAGTCTCCTCATCGGCCTCTTGCGTTGTGCCAACGGCCATTTGCGTGCGAATAATTTCTCCAGCGGCGTTATAGTGCAACTTGGTCATTCTATCCGCGCCAAAAGAGCCGGCGGGTTGAAGGAAACAAGCGTCAAGTTGGCTGCCGCCAACCAGTGTGCCGTTTGCACCAATTGATGGGAAGGTCGACGGATTTAAGCGAACTGTTTGGCAAACTGGTCGATCCAATACGTCATAGCTGGTTTCCGCGTAGGTCTCCGTCGCGCCGACCCCACTTGTCGCAACCGCGATCGGGCGGCGGAAAGTATCGTAAGCCGTTGCAGCTTTCTGAAGCGATACAAAGCCCGACCAAGCTGGGTCTGATGAGTCTATGACATTGCCGGTCTCAACCAACGTGATTTGATTGTTGGCATTATAGGTTGTCCGAGTAGCGAAAGGCAGTCGCGGTCCAGCACCATCTGGATCAGGGCGAACTTCGCCAATCCGCCGCCGAACGACATCATAGCGATAGACAACAGTGTCTCCTGCTCCGGGCAACGGGCCATCAACCGACTTGAGATTGTCGGCTGCGTCATATGTCATTGTCTCGGTCGAAAGGATCGTTCCATTGCCCAGTCTTGTTGTTTTGGACACTGGGTAACGGCGCGTCGACCCCGAAGCATATTGATATTCTGTCACCACTTCATCGGCGGTTCCAACGCAGTTCTCCGTTGTCATGCATTCGGATGTTGAGGAGGTTACGGTAGCGGCTTGATAGGGGCTGGGGCCGACAACAGTTTGATAGCTAAAACGCTGAGTTGGCCGAGCAGCACCAGAGCTTGGTGCTGCTCGCCTTACCAATGACGGCTTTCCATTGGCTGCATATTCAAGCTCTGTGGCTATGGATTTGGGGTCGGTAATCCGAACAGGTCGATTGCAAACGACCTGCGTTGAAGGACTACAGCTTGCAGGATATTCGGCGGTCGTGATCTTTGCGAGCTCAGTCGAACCGGGTTTTGGAGTTTCAGTTACTCGCCAGACGTTACCCCGTGCGTCGTATTCAAACGTTTTGGAGTTGCCTTCGGGCATGACGGTCGACGTCACGCGACCCTTCACATCATATGCGTAAGTAGTCACTCGCCCAAGTGGGTCTTGGACACGTGTCGCCCAGCCTTTTTTCTTGACATAGTCGACAATCGTTTGACCCCCTGCTGGGTTAGTGGCGATGGTTCGAGTGATTCCATTCTCGGTTGAGTAATTATAAGTCGAAACTCGTCCTTGGTTTGATAGCGTTTGGACCCGGCCTTCCGAATCATAGCTCAAGATGGAAACCTGCCCTCCCGGCCAATTATGGCTTGTAAGCCGACCATTGGAATTGAACGCATAAGTATAAGTGCGCCCTAGGCTATCCGTCATTGTTTGAGTTACGTTGTTTGGCCGAAGATAAGTGTGCGCGGCATTGCTTGTAGACAGGTTTGGGGTGCTAATGATGAGGTTTTGTCCCCCCATACTAATAGTGAAAGTCGTTTGGTTCTGCCTGCCTGACGTTTCGACAATATGGCCGCCTAGCAGCCTCGCACGAATCTTCCCGCCGTTGCTAATCGTGGTGATTTCTTTGAATGCTATCGTGTTGGGAGCAGGATCTTGCCCAGCAAAATGATACTCGGTGCCAACCCCTGGGAGAGTCACTAGCACTGGAGTTGTCGCTAGATTTCCGTAATGCTGATAGTCGTATTTTCTATTTTCAGGAAAGCTACCGAAAGAGCGAGGAATTCCGTGAAACTGAACGGCCGTTCCATCTCGGCCCGCATAGTTGCAAACGTCGATCCAATCTGCGCCCTGTATTGTAGAGCAAGTTAAAGATAACCCGTTATAGCCCTGCAAATGGGCAAAACCGTCACTCCGTTTGTCAAATTCTTCAGTCGCCCCATTGAGGGTTACAAACATGTGACCGTCATTGTCTTTCGAAAGGGATGGGAAGTTGGGTGCCCAATTCTTCCCCGTCCACGTCAAGACAAAGCGAGATTCAGTCTCGCCCGAACCAGCGGACAAGACCGGAGACTGGGCTCGATAGACTCCATTGAGCAGGTCCACGCCATTCTCATCAACTTGCTGAAACTGCGGAGGGTTTAGCGCCTCTCCACTGGTATTTTGAGCATGCGAAGCCTCCAAGGTGAAGCTGGTCAAGAAAATGAGAAAGACAAATCTCAGGAGGATACCGTGCATAGATGGGATACCTTTAGTTCTCGATGGTCCACCCCGTGCCGACATGTGGCTTATGGCAACGAGGCATTTGTTTGTTAGGCCGTCACGGGGTAACGATGACTTAGTTAGCGATTGGAGGCAAAGTCGTCATTTGACAGAGCTCGCTTGGGGTCACGCCATAAGTGGTCAGATAGTCTTGGTTGATCTTGGCGTCCGCCATTGCCGCTAAAGAACAGAAGTTTCGATTGAGCTTGCCAATCGTTACTTCACGGCCCTCGCATTTGGCAGGCCGATATCCGCGTTTGTTGATACCGCTTGTCGCAGCGGCTGAGACCGGAATGACAACCATATTGTCCCCCGTCCGCTTGCCAGTCGATCTTTTTGCGACGCAAACTACATCAGGCTTAGCGGAGGCAGATGGCTGTGCCATTGCCGCTAGCGGAGCGCTGGTTATTGCGATGAACGAACATATCGAGGTAATGAATTTCACTGCTCAGCTCCCTTAGCAATAACAATATTCGTCATAAAATGTTGCATATGAAACAGGCTGCGTAATGGTCCCGCTTCCTGACGTTATCGACCATGTTATCTTTAGGATGAGCGGGTCGTTGGGCTCGACAGTGCCGTTGTAAGCAGCCACACGCGCATATTCGTAGTTTTCGTTTGTGGCGAAATCGATTCCCGACGTCGGTGGGTAAACAAAATAAGCTCCGCCGCCGCCCGATATCCACTCCACTTGAAACGCGACCGTCACTGGACCAGAACAAGGGCTAGTCTTTTGTAACGGCACAAATACCGAAAACTCTTCATTCCCTTCGTTGTTGTTAGCAGCGAAGGTGCAGCCACTAGGGGGAGGTGGCGGCGGAGGCGGGTTACCGCCTGATCCTGTCACCACAACAGTCTTGCGGTTGTTCGCCTTGTCATGGGTATAATTAGTCTGGACATTGTTATTGACAGTTCCAGTCCGCTTGACTTCAATCAAGCGGCCTTTGGCGTCATATTGATATGTGATCGTCTCAGTGGCCTGAGCCTCACCGGCAAAGAAAGCCAACATTGCTCCAACTGCAATGCGCAACGCCCCGAACTCGCTTTTGATCATAGCCCACCTGAATGATTGACAAGCCAAGAAGCTTTCATACAAATGCGTCATATCGATGACAGTTTGCCTATCCGCCGAAAGATTCTTTTGCTGGTGAGCGGGTTGGCCTTGATGGTTCACGCATTGTGGCGTTGCTTAAGAGCTAGGCAATGCTCAACGTTACTGGGGCCAAGTCACATAATGATAAACGTGCAGCGGATCGCCCGTTATTCTTGAGACCACTGGGGAAACAGACCTTATTCAGAAGGGGCAAAAAGCACCGTCTGCGGATGTGAAATATATAGCCTCAGGAAAGCAATAGTGCCTCTTTTCTTGGGGAGCCCATTATTGTAGCTTTGTAGATTGGACTCTCTTGGATGATCTCAAAGATCAGCTTGTCATCCTTTCAACGCGCTGGATTGCAGATCGGCTCACCCCATAGGTCTTGGCCAATGCGCCAAGGGATAGGCCTTGGCTGCGATAGGCTTGAATCGCTTCCTGTTGTTCGGGCGTGAGGACGCTGGGCCGCCCCAGCTTTTTGCCTTCGGCTTTGGCGCGGGCCAATCCAGCATTTGTGCGTTCTCTCAAGAGGTCCCGCTCAAACTCTGCAACAGCGGCGATCACGGCCATGGTCATCTTTCCAGCAGCACTCGTGAGGTCTGCACCACCAAGGGCGAGGCAATACACCTTCACCTGCATTTCCGCGAGCCGTTCGACCGTCGCCCTGACATCCATACTATTTCTGCCCAAGCGGTCCAACTTCGTGACCACGAGGACATCTTCCCAGTCCAGCTTGTCCATCAGGCTTCGAAAGCCCTTGCGCTCCATCGCAAGAGTAGAACCGGATACGGTTTCGGCAATCACGCGGCGAGGTTCAATGTGAAAACCAGCGGCTTCAATCTCATGGAGTTGGGTTGTGCAGTCTTGAGAATCAGTGCTTACGCGGCAATAAGCAAATACACGCGCCATCATGTCTCCTGTATCGAATATGTGTTGCATAAATCAAATTGTAGCTAAAGTCAATTTGATCGTTTTCGATACAGCTTTTACGCGTTGTTATCGGATGACGGAAAATGTTCGTTTTCGATACATAATATCCTGATCATTATATTATCTGATACTTCTGTATACAGCGACGCTACATCATGTCGGCTTCGTTGGACGCTGCCGACAGTCTCCTTTTAAGGAGGAAACTGCGGCAAGCTGCCGTTCGTTTATGAGAGTTGGAGTTGCAGTTTCACTGCCGATGTTAAGGCTGTTCCAAGAAGCAATCGCAAATCTCATGTCGAACCGCTGACCTATTCAGACAGGCAAGCGAAACAAGCTCACATATGAAAACTCGCGATCAACATCAAATTGGTTGACTTAAATTCGATCGAACATACTGGTTTAGAGCGAGAATTCAGCTCTCTGCGGTCTCTTATTGTGTTAGCTTTGTTTCAGCGGCGATTCTGGCGCAGGTTTCGGTAGCCGTTGAAAGTGGGGATTGGCCTTATATGTGGTCGAGGGGGCACGCGTGGACCATTCAGATTTTGACTCGGAAGACGGTCTAGACGTCAACCGTATCGCG
Organism: Sphingomonadales bacterium UBA7473; assembly: GCA_002478575.1. GTDB lineage: Bacteria > Pseudomonadota > Alphaproteobacteria > Sphingomonadales > Sphingomonadaceae > Aquisediminimonas. Next base: position 22,991 of record DLOX01000285.1, read on the forward strand.
GAAGACGACGACGACGATCTCATCGAGCTTCTCTCGGAGGGAGATGAAGTCGACGCGGAGGATTTCGCAAATATCCTCCGCCCAGATTTCGTTGCGAAGGCATTCAGAGCCCTTTCTGCCGATGCGCAGAGAGGCGGCGGATTGCTGGTTCGCGCCGATGTGAACCGCACATATTTGCGTCGGAAACTATCGATTGCTGAGTGTGTCGAAATCGAGTCCCTTTTGGCTTCGGCAGGCCACGCGATAGTTGAAGAGGACGAAGAAGCGCCTAATCGAGAAGGCGCAGGCAGTACGAATGCCCGTCGAAAATTTCGCTATCTGAATGAAACCGAGGAGCGAGAGCTAGGCCGCCGGATACAACTAGCCCGACAACTTCCAGAGGACATCTCCGGGCTCGATTTGGCTTATGTTGGGCGAGTTAGGTCAGACGCTGATAGGGCAAGAGCAACTTTCGTCGCGGGGAATCTCCGCTATGTTGAGATGTTGGCCAGGCGACGCGGCCATAAGAAGCATCTCTCGCTAGAGGACCTTGTGCAGGAAGGCGTCATCGGTTTGATGCGCGCAACAGACTTGTACGATCCGGAACGTGGATTTCGTTTCAAAACTTATGCGACCTGGTGGATAGAGCAACGGATTCGCAGGGCAGTTGCGGATGGCGACCGGCTCGTACGCCTGCCGGTACACCTTCAAGAGAAGATGACCAGAATCAGACGCGCCGAGGCAAGGCTGACCTTAGCCAACGGGAAGGCGCCCACACCTGACGAGCTCGCAACTGCGATAGGGATGGACTCAGAGCGCTTGATGAAGTTGCTATGGCGCGTCCAGGCCACGGACTGCATTGAAGGGGATGCTCCAGTGGGAGAAGACACAACCTTGCTGGCGCTTGCCGCAGACCCCGCTGAATCCGCTTTTGACATAATTTCATACCGAGAGCTGCAAGACCGCTTCAGCGACATACTAAAAACGCTTACCCCACGCGAAGAGCGCGTACTCAGGATGCGCTTTGGAATCGGTCTGGACCGCGACCACACCCTTGAGAGCGTCGGCCAGGAATACAGCGTGACCCGCGAACGTATCCGTCAGATTGAAGCGAAGGCGCTCGACAAGCTGAGACATTTCGTCCGGAGCACTCGGCTCCGCGGCTTCTTGGACGGCTGAAATGGCACGTTACATTGGGCTTGGCTCGAACGAACCAATTGAGGACTCCGAACGCCGGGTCGCGGATGCATTGCGGCGCCTACCTGATGGATGGGTCGTGCTGCATCACGTTAGTTGGCAATCAAAACGCGGCGGGCGCCAAGGTGACGGAGAGGCCGATTTCATTATCCTTCATCCTAGGAAGGGTCTTGTGGTCTTGGAAGTAAAAGGCGGCGGCATTGAGGTAGATCGTGGCCGTTGGGTGACGACGGATCGCTTCGGTAAGCAGCACGACATCAAGAATCCCTACGAACAGGCCACAGCGTCAAAACACGCGTTAGTTGGATGGCTCCGGGATCACGGCCTTGGTGCGCGCATACGGGTCGGTCACGCAGTCGTGTTTCCGCACATGGAAACAATCCCAGCTCTCGGGCCGGTGGCACATCCGCAGATAACGGTCTCAAAACCCGATTTGCTGGACATTGATGCCGCAGTCACACTTTGTTTGGCACATTGGTCACTCGAAGCGAACCTCCCACCGAAAGACCTTGAACGGGTGATCGCGCTTCTCGCTCCTACGGTTTCAGCCTCGCCTACATTGTCCAGTGCGAGCGGAGACTCCGAGGCTAATCTGATCGTATTCACGGCGGAGCAGATCGAGGCATTTTCCCGGCTCCGTTCACATAGAGGCGGATTAATTACAGGTGGTGCCGGTACCGGCAAGACCGTTCTGGCAATTGCGCGAGCCCAACAATTGGCGAAGGACGGCTTCAGGACCTTGTTGGTTTGCTTCAACGAACTGCTTGGGGCCGAGTTAGCCGATCGTGTCGTCAATGCTCCTGACCTCACCGCTGGCACTTTCCACGCAATGTGCCTCCGGGAAGCAAATCGAGCGGGCATCGCGATTTCGAACAAGCGCGATCAGGCGTGGTGGGAAGACGAAGCACCATCTGTGCTTATCGATGCATGCTCACGGAACGAGACAATCTATGATGCGATCGTAGTCGACGAAGGGCAGGACTTTTCGCCCACCTGGCTTGATGCGTTGCGATGCGTGACCCGTGGCGTCAACGACGCCCCGTTTTTCGTTTTCGCCGACCCGCGCCAAGATCTTTGGAAACGTGGCTGGAATCTCGGTGCCGAATATCCTTTCGTGTGGGAACTCACGCGCAACATGCGAAATACTCTCCCGATCGCCAAGCGCGTTGCAGCGATAGTGGGCGGCGATGTACAGGGCCGTGGAATCCCAGGGCCTGATCCGATCTGGAGAGGAAGTGAAGGCCCCGCCAAAGAGAGAGATGTCATCAGCGCGGTCGAGTACCTTCTGGAGGAAGGGTTCGGCCCTGCTAGCTTGGTTGTCCTTTGTGGTTCTGCGCGCATGGCCGAAAAGCTGAGAGAACGCTCGATCGGCGCATTCTCGTTTGGTTGCTGGGGAAGCAGGGGCGTACCGGTCGAGACCGTTTCCCGTTTCAAGGGTCTCGAATCACAGGCCATCATATTGGTCCTCGATGGACCGTTCGCTTCACACGGACGCACTTCGGCTTATGTCGGCATCAGCCGTGCGCGCAGTGTGCTCGTCGTCGTCGGCGACGAAAGCGACCAATCTGATCTTAGCTGGGAGACGCCGTGATATCGAAAAAGCCGAGGCCGCCGGCCAGAGCTTTGCGCGAAAGCCGGGTATTGAACATCCGACAAGATGGTTCGCCTAGATGAAGACATACCGCGCAGGCACTGCCGGTGTCCTCGCAACCTGGATCGAGGGCACATCGGTGCTCATCATCGACCATCCCGTCGAGCAAGTAGTTTAGATCGGATTCGAATAGAGCCTGTAAGCCGCCGAGCACAAAATCGCCTCGAGCGGCAGCGTAGACGAAGAACGACAGCGCTGTGGGAAGTACGACCTCGGAAAGCGCGCTCCGTTCTATGCCCGCGTATACCGCCGCCCGCTTAATGAACGCATGCGATACCGAATGAACAAGTTCGATCACACTTTCGGTCAGGGGATTAGGCCTGTCGATCGACCCCATTGCTGACAAGATTGCTTCGGCCGACTCTCGGTTGCCGGTAGCACGCGGTAACGCGAAACCCCGCTGGCACAGCCAATCCAAGACCACGGCAGGATCGAGCTTTACCAGAAGTGCCTCGGTCTGCGCCAGGTCTCCGTAGACGATGTACTCACCTGTCTTCTCGCGATAGGTGCGCAGCCTACTGTCACCAGGATTGGGCTTGCCCCGAGTGTAGCCGAATTGTGCGGTGAGAACCGGGAACTTGTCGATCAACTCGATCCGCTCGATCCCAGCGCGCTGCAATGCGCGAGGATAGTCGTACTGATATTGGTCGCGCAGAGGCTCGGAGGTTGATCGAGCTAAGAGATCCGCGATCGTGATCCGGCTTTCGAAGGTGGCGAGCGCCACCTGTTTGGCTTCGCGTTCCGCATCAGCGCGCAACTCGGGGGCTAGCGCGAGTGTGCTTTTCCCCGCTTCGGAAGTGTCGGGCATCGCAGAGATCATCGCGGAGATCGTCTCTTCATCGAATCCGCGGTCTTCAAGGAGCTTGCGGATCGAGACCGGATTCTGTGCGGCAGCCGATTCCGTGAGCCGCCTCACAACCATGCCTTCGAGCATCCACTCAAGCGCTCGTTCTCCACCGCCCGCCTGTTCGATACGGATTAGGATTTCCCGTCGGGGCGGATTGATCATGCTGATCCCGCGCGGCTTGAAGACGTTGCCCGACCGGTGGACCGTGAACG
>DLOX01000285.1:26954-37917 GCA_002478575.1 Sphingomonadales bacterium UBA7473
GCGCCCCTCCCAGTGCACAGTCACAAGACGCTCCGAACCCTCGGTTGAGAAACGTGCCAGGCGGACATTCTGGGCAATAGAAGACTAGTTCTGCAGCCGAAGCAGTACCAGGAAAGCGCACTGCTCGTTGCTTATGCTGCGGACATTTCGCGACGTATGGCGTTTTGATCGCTCCGCAAGCGTCGTGGTATCCTACGAAGGGAAGCTGGCCGCGCCGCGCTGTGGCGCCACACTTACATTTTCCCATGGCGTCGTCGTGAAGGCGTTTGCAGCGTTGGCACATGAATAGCCGGGGGAAGGGTTCGCAGTAGACGCCCTCCTCACGGTTCAAGGCGTGAACGCGTACTGGCCGATGCGCCAGAAGGTCATCGACGAAGCCACCGTCTTGGCTAGGGTTCGCCTCTTTCCAGGGATAGGCGGCCCGGATCAGTTCCTCACGGAGCGCTCCGGTGTCGATGGCATTGACAGTTTTCGGATCGTTCCAGCGTTTGACTTTCCAGATGCCACCGCCTGCGTCGACGGTTTGCTCCGGAAGGTGGCCGAACAATATCTGCGAACCGCTCCTGAACTCCTTCATAAAGTGCTGTTCCCCTTCAAGGGCGCCTGCTCCTCCACATCCCGCAGTGAAGTCATTGGCGCCCCGGTCGGCGACGCGTCGGAGGGAAACCGAGCGTCGGCTGGAGGTTCGCGGAGGTTACGCGCGAAACCATTAAACCAGGCATGCAACTGCGCGCGCATGAACTCGTCATGCTCATCGATTCCGATGTCTGTTGCGATCGACCTCTCATCGTCGGCGAGCATATCGGGATTGGCTTGGCTATATCGATTAAGATCCCGGATCATCGTGATGCGACCATTAGAAGCCGGCTCGTGGATCAGGTTGATCCTTGCCATCTCGAGACCGGATATCGTCCTCTCCAGAACCCTCCGGCTTTTCCGGGTAATTGGGATCGGCTCAACGAACCGGTCGCCATGCGACACGAATTCGGGGAATGCCCGGTACACGCTCGCATCGCGCTCTCGCGTCATCTTTGGGACCACGACGACCAACGCCGGCCACTTGCGACCCACTCGTGCGGTTGCTTGAATGAATTCTGCGACCCCAAGGGGGAAGGCCAACATGATCATCACATTCAAGCGGTCGATATCGACACCGTGGGACATCATGGACGACGCCGCGATCAAATGTAGCCGATCCTCATAACGCTCTTCAGCCGTTTCCAACCGATCGAGAGTCCGTTTTACCTCTTCAAAGCCAACTCTGCCCGTCAATGTAGCTACATTCGGGGGTGGTTCGAGTTCGGCGTACTGCGTTTCGGACGAGCGGACCACAGCGTCGATATCTTGCAGAGTATTCCCGTAGATAACGTTCGTTCCGTAGAGATCGATCAAAAGCGGCGCGAAAGCGGCGTCGATCGAGAGCTCGGCGCATAGCGGCTCGGGATCAGAGATAAGTCGGCGAATGGCGCGCTGCAGAGTGACGATCAGTCGATCTACGACGAACTCGACGGTCAAACGGCGGGGCGCGAACGCGACGTAGCGACGCATTACTTGACCTGAGTCGGCGGCCCAGAAGCCTTGTCCATCGGTCGGTGGCGGCTGAGGAAATACCCTCGCTTTCCGTCGGTAGAGTACGTCAACCTGCTTTGCATAACCGGAGAGCGTAGCGGACGAGGCCAATATCTTTGGCTTATGGCCGGTGAGTTGCTCCTGAATTCCGTCGAGCGCACACTCGTAGTGGGCATCGACAGCCCCGAGGCTATCACGCAGGAGATGCAGCTCGTCCTGGAGACGGAAGCTCACCGGATAAAGGTTGGCCGCCATCGGGAGCGGTCCGGGCGAGCCGCCAGGGCAATCCGGCACGAAACAGCCGTTTGGGAATATGCTCCTCGTTGCGTAGGTATATCCATGGCCCTCAATCTTGCATCGACCGTGCGGACTCGCGACTAGTCCTCGCATACCCGTCTGACGGGAAATATTGGCGGCCTTGTCCAGCGTTCCGATCACGATGGTCGGAAGGAAGCGCCAAATCTCATCGTCGACCACATGGATCGGCAGCGGTTCACCGGCAGTCGGACAAGAAACGTTCGAGCAGATATGATCGAGACGCCACAAGAGTCGATCAAACTCGGTTCCCACGGTGCGCAGACGGCAAAAAGGACACCGATCAAGTAACATATACGGGTTCTGTTTCTCCTCCACTGAATCGGCGTCCACGCCACGCTGGGAGGCTTCCTTTTGGATTCTGTTGGGCGTTGCGGTGCCTCCAACGAGAAAACCTAGTGAGAAGGGGTCGCCCTGCAGACCGACTTCTCGACGTACCATTTCAGCGGCGGCTAGTGCATTCGCAAAGCGCTGAGTCTGTTGCAATGACAAAAGCCGCAATGGGAACCTTGACCAAGCGGTGATGCCCGAGATTTTTCCGCGTTTCCGATCGAGGAATGCGGCGGTGAGAAGCAGTCCGAGATACGTCTCGGTCTTCCCGCCACCGGTCGCGAACCACACAATATCGACGATCTCCGCCTCGGCGCGAGGATTGACGAGGCATTGAAGGTTTGCGAGGAGGAAAGCGAGCTGGAACGGTCGCCATTCGTCGTACTTTCCCGCCGCCGAAATGAGCATGGCCCGATTCATCAGCTGGAACGACGACCGGAGGGTCTCATCAGTCTCCAGCGAGCGGACGCCCACCTTTACACGTTGGAGCTCTGACCGGAACTCCTCCTGCGCATCGCTTGCTTCTTTGCGCATGCCTGCAGACCAACCCTCGGAGCTCGCACGCCGCGCGAGCGCCGTATCAGACCAGACATCCGAAGACCAATCCTTGAAGGACTGGAGGAGGCCGCGTGCACTTTCCACTGGATTCTGAGCCAGTCCCGCGAAGGTCAGGTCTGGCTTCGCGTCTCGCGAAGGCCAGAACGTCGGGCGCTCCTTCGTGTGTGCTGGGCCATCGCTGGTGCGGACGGTACCATCATCGGCGACCGCGAATCCGCAATTGATCCCATAGGCCTCAACGTGGCGATCATAACGGAATGAATCGGGCAACGACTCCAGTTCGAAAGGCATGCGCTGTAAGCCGAACACTTCCAACGAGGCCTCAAAAAATCGGCCATCGGCGTAATCAGCGATTTCCTGGCTCGTATTGACGAAAGTTATCTCCAAAGCGCGCGAAGACTGAGTGCGCCCGGTGATGCGTACGCGAACCTCCCCGCTCAGGCCCGCTGTGCCGGTCTCCGCAAGCGCATCCGTGATCGTCTCGGCTCCGAATATCTGATCACCCTGTGAATCCTCGACGATGATCGGCAGGCTGACGACCACGGCTTCCGTCTTGTCCCAAGCCCAGCGAAAGCTACCGCCGTCGTCGGCCCGCCGTCGCTTCCAGAGACTGCTGCTGATCCGCACCTCGAAAGAAAGCGGGAATTCATCAGCAGGCCTTATCCTCAGGCCAATGGCACAAGGCTCCAATCGGTCCTGCCGCTCGTCGGGGCGGGTAACGAAGTCTTTCGGACCAAGTCGTCCAAGCCAGAACCGGCCAGTCGGATCAACCTGCGAAAAATGCTCTTCGTCGCCTCGGGCTTCGATCATAACACGTCGCTCGAGCCAAGCGACAAAGCGTTCAGCCGCTTGGTAGCGGGCCATCTCGTCGTTCGGGTCTTCGATCAAAGTCATCATGCACGTCCTCTTCCGATAATTTGAGGCAGCCCACAACTACTATCAGCGGCCTTCCGTTGTTGATCCAAGTAGATCGACAATTGTTTGATAGCTCTCATCGCCTTTCAACGTGCACTCGCGCATCGGGCAGCACGTCCCATCAACCGTCACGCGCCATATTCTCTAGCCTCGCGTCATGTTTCGTGTTCCGTGCAATTTCGCTTCCCAGAGCTCCGTAGGTGATTTTGAATTAGGGAGAATCTCGTGGCCTTCATGGCTACGCGATAAACAATCGTGAATTTGGACCATCCATTGCGGATTAGTGAGGATGCTGTCTGGTCACCTGATGGGCGGCATAGCAGCGCTGGATTCGCTGGGCGAGGTTGGTCAACTATTTAAGCTGTAAATGGAATCGGTCGCGGTTAAAATCTCGCGTCAGTTTGAGAAGTGGCGCTTGCGGGCTTTGTTGTAGTGCACGCGCGAATGTAACAAGGGATTCACAGCCGAACCAATCAGCAACCCCGCCAATATTGTCGCTGAGTTCCTTGCGAGTTTACCAAGTCCCGGCAATGCCGCCCCCGCCCCATGACGATACAAGATCGTCGCCTCGACTATGCTAGTCGCCTCATCGAAATGCGCCGAGATAGCGTGTACCATTGCAGTCCCGACTTCGTCGAGTTTATCCAGCAGCATGAATGCTCGGGTTCCGCCCGGTCTCCGATGTGTCCAAACAGACTGCATATTGGCGATGTCGGCGTATTCGACGAAGTGGCTGATTTGATCGAGATGTGGGGCCACCACAGCCTGCAACTCCTGCGAGATCATCGATTGGATGAAAGTCCCGGTTTCCTCGCTTAACGGGATCGAATGGATGGCCTTTGATGTCCCAAAATAGAATGCCATGCTCCAAGTGACGAATTCTTCCGAGCAGTTATTGGCTAGCTCGAATCGAACGCCACTCTTTAATTGAAGGCTAGGCACAGCGAATTTGAAGGTCCTGTTCATTGGATAACGGGCGCCGACGCGATCGGGTGGCGTCTCTAGCGGAATAGGCTCCGGCCGCTTTAGGTTCTTTGCGGCCTCACGCAGAGAGAATGCATCCTTTGCTAGGCGGCCCTGCAATACATGACCCATCAGGAAGGAAAACGCAGGCGGGATCGCATTGCCGATCATCCTCAGTTTCTGACCGTAATTGGCTCCATAGAATTGAAAAGTGATCGGGAATCCTTGGAGACTCGCCCTCTCTCGCAAGGTGAGCCTTCTGTATGCATCGGTACGTTGCGGAACGGCGATTACAATGCTTTCACGCGATACGCGCGTGCAGGTCGCCGTAATCGTTCGGACTGTCCGGTCCAAGGGGTCAGGAAACGGCATCGAATTATAAATGGTGTGCGTCGTCTTGTTCGCTCGATTGATCCGGGTCTCTTCCGCGCTCAGCAAATCCTCTTCGATATGATCGATCAAGTCGGTGCGCGCGAGCTCAAGTCCATAGATCGGATCAACCACTGGGCTGGCAGCGAGCGAGGCAACGACTTCGCCAAGCGTTGGAGCCGCTGTAGTTGGCTTGAAAGACTTAAGGAGATCGATATCGAAATTTCCGGCGATGCATCTTTTCCGGCGCTGTGGAATTCCGTATTCCGCCATATCCACGACATGGATCGCGCAGTCGAGATGCGCGAAATGTGCTAAGACACCGCCCGGCTCGAGTTCTTTTTCGATGATCTTTGCAACTCGAGGAACGTTCTCCATCGCCCACATTTTCGGTTTCAAATAGTCGACGATTGTAAGGAAGCGGATTATGTCCTTTAGGCCATCCGCGAGATCGCCACCACCGCCCCTGTTGCTAAAAGAGAACTGCGTGCAAGGCGGGCTACCAACGACCATGTCGATGTTTTCTGGTAAATCTTCCCAGGCCAAGCGGCGGATGTCTACGATTTGAGCTTGATGGAAGTTATTCTTGAAATTGGTTTCGTTCGCTGGACCCCACATCTCATATGAAGCGACAACCTCGACACCGGCCAACCGGAGGCCAAGGGACCAGCCACCGACGCCGGAATATAAATCTATAGCTCTTGTTTTCGCTTTTTTCACCACGCAGTCCCTGCTTCTATCAGTTACACCATTCAATAGATCTTTTGCACAATTGGCAAGATCTTTCGTGTTATTCTGCTCGCCACTCGGGGCGCATTAAGTCAGCTATTCCCTTCACGGTCTAAATTGCAGTTACGGTGAAGCACCTGAATGAACGACAGGTTTCACGCGGCGCGCTCGACGGGCTGAACGACGGAAAAGTTAGCGAAATCAGCCCATAAGAGTGGCTGGTCGTGTGGAGCCATTTGCGTCCCGCGTGGCGCGTAGCCGTCTCCTGCGCCAGAGCCAAAGCACAATTCCGACAATAGGCAACACACTAATGGCGACGCCTTGCAATACAATCAACGCTTCACCTGCAAGGCCTAGAATTCGGCCATTGTGCAATTCGACGAGATAAGTCAGCACCGTGTCACCGGCGCGCATCTCTTCTTCGCCCCGCGCAAACAGCAATGTCCCACACTTTGCATCGACGATGACCTCGCTATCGCCGCGTGCAGGGACGGTAGAGGAGGCGGGCCGCATCCAGATGCTATAAACTGGCGCTTCGGCATTGGGCACGAACATCGAGGCGAGTTCGTGGGTCGGGTAGCGTTGGTGGGCGATGGCAAGCGCGTCGCCAGCGGTGACAGCGCGCGGACTGGCGCATCGGCCCGGTGGCGCAGTTGCCGGGTTAAACTCAGCCGATGCACCCAGCGGCGCGGTCATGGCTTCGGCCACATCAAAGCGTGTCAGCATCAGGCCGGTGACGCCCGCCAAAATGATCAGCGGCGATGTCCAAAACCCGATCGCGCCATGCAGGCGGCGAAGATTGATGGGGTTGTTCGGTTTGACGACCTTTGCTGCCACCCGCCAACGTGCGCGGCCTGGCCACCAGATGACAAGGCCAGATAGGCCAAAGGCGATCAGCACCACTGACAAGACGACCAGCACCCAACTCGACATTGCTTCGGGCAAGAACAGGCTCATATGAAGCTTTAGCGGCAGCATCGACCATGTGTCCTCGGCAACGAAGTTTGCCAGCGGCTCGCCGGTGTACGGATTAACAGTGACAACACCGTGGACATGATCCCGCCCCGCCGGTTCATAGATCAGCGTTGGTGCCGAAATCCGCATCGGTGTTGCGCGCGGGCCGAAATAACCCTCGAAGCCTGGCAGCTTGCCGTAACGCGCCTCAGCCTTTTCCAGCCAGATATGCGGCGGTGCATAGGGGGTATCCTGCATTGGAACACTCACCTTGTCAGCGCCAAATTCCCATTCGTAGAAGGTCGTCGAAAACACCATCCCGATGCCAGACAAAGCGATGAGCACGATGTAGAGCCCGCAAATGAGGCCGAGCCAGCGGTGCGCGAGAATAAGGCCTTTACGCATTAGAACTTCGCATCCAGGCTAATCCCGAAATTACGCGGATCATTGGCAAAGCCAAAATCGACCGCAAATAAATTGGTCAGCGCAAAATCGTTAAAGGCATTGCGCACATAGGCCGATGCCGTGACGCCTCTCCATTCATAAGAAATTTTGGCGTCAACAGTGGTGGAACCAGCAATCCGTAGGATAGGCGTATTGGCATCATCGGAGAAGTAACGGCTATTGCTGCGCAATTGTGCATCGAGCTTCAATCCCTTGGCAGGTTCCCAGTCAATGCCCGCCGTAAATCCCCATTTCGGGGCGCTGGCAAATTGGCTGCCGCGGATCGGGTCCAGCGGATCGGGCGTTTGCGTGATTTTGGTATTCAACAGTCCGACCCCAGCCCGCACATTGAAGTTGCGCGTGATCCGGGCGTCAAGTTCAAGCTCTGCACCATAGCTGCGGGCCGATGGCACATTGCCAACGCTGACCTCGAATATAGTCTGGCCCAATGGGTTGGTGGTGACGGTGGTGGTCGACCGCTGGGCATTGGTAAAATCGGTATAAAAGACATTGGCGTTCAACTGCACCCAGGGGGCCAGTCCGGCCCGGACATAAGCTTCATAATTCCAGAGCGTTTCCGCATCAAATTCGTCGCGCAACCCTGTGTCGAAAGATATCGTGGTGCCGCCAGGATTGAAAGCGCGCTGCGCGAAAGCGCCGATGTTCACGCTATCTGACGCTTCATAGGCGAGAGCGATTTTGGGCAGCAGCGCATCAAAGCTGCGCTGGTAATCGACCGCAAAGATGTCGAGTGCGCCAACACGGTTCTGTTTGTCACGCTGATAGCGGAGACCGCCTGTGATAGTCAGGAGTGTCAGTGGCTTCACAGCAATTTCACCGAACAGGCCAAGACTCTTTTGCGTGTCGGTAAAATTCCCAAGACCCAGAAACGCACTCAGATCGATAAATTCGGCCTGATCAGCATTCAGATGATAAAAGCCGCCAAGAATATTGATGCTGTCATTCAGCTTTGCCGAAATGACGCCTTCAAACGAAAATTCCTTGGTATCAACCAACGCATTACCTTGACCCGGCGAAGATAACCGCCGGACCCGGCTTTGGGTGAAGCTTGGCGTCAGGGTCAGCAGAACGGAATTGCGGTCGCCATAGGACGCGATGCCCGTAATGGCATCGACGTCGGTGCGCCAATATCCACCTACATCATTGTAGCGGCGTCTTTCGAACGGCGGAACGATAACCTGCCCTTGCGGTGCTTCGGTTTCCAGATGCGTATAATTGATGTCTAGCCGCAGATCCGGAATGCTAGCAGGCTTGATCAGCAGCTTGACCCTGCCATTGGTGAAATTGTCTGCCCGTTCGTCATAGCCAAAATCAAAATTGGGCACGTCAAACTCGACCCAGCTTTTCTTGCGCCGCCAATCAAGCGTCGCTCGCACGGCAATCTGGTCATCGACAATGGGTGCCGATGCCATAGCAGACAGCTGATAGGTGCCATAATTTCCAACCAGCCCCCGAACGCGCGCTTCAGGCTCAAAACTTGGGTCAAACGTCTTGATGAAGATCGCGCCGGCAATCGAGTTCCGTCCCTGCGTCGTGGTTTGCGGTGAGCGAAACACTTCGACACGCTCCACATCCCAGAGCGAGGACAGGCCGTAAATAAACTCATTGAAGCCAACAGCGCGACCGTCGATCTGCACCGTTGAGCGGGGCCGTGATCCGCCAAGAAAAGCGTCAGCACCACGCAATGGGCCAGTGGTATTCTGTCCCCGAATGGTTGGCCCCTGATCCTCAGAGCCAAGCTGGATATTGGGAACAAAAGCAAGCAGGCTGTTGATATTGTCTAGCGACCGCTCTTCGAGGCGGTCTACGGTTTCGACAGCAACGCTTGACGACGTTTCGTTGACTCCTCTTGCGACACGTTCGCCGGTAACGATGATCTCGCCCTGCTGCGTTTCGCCATCATCAGGCGCGCCTTGCGCCAACGCAGGTGACGCGGAGACCGCAGCCCAAAGTGCGGATGAAAACAGCAAAACGGATTTGTAAGACACGCGATTCCCTGACGACTCAAATTGCCAATAGAGAGCCACCTGTCATTATTGCGACTAATTATCAATAGCGCTTATTGCTCAATCGAGATTTTTCGCGATGAGTTGCATATTCGCATTGCTTGGGTGACCAGCAAGCTAAGCGGTACGCTTTAACGCCAAATCAGGTCGCTGAACGAATGGAAGGTTTTAGGCGATGAGAACGCCGATCTGAATGGCAGGAAAGTTAGCGATATCTGCCCTAGGCATAGCGTGCGGGCGAAAGGCCGCCATCTATCCATAGCTGATCCAAACCGCCAATTCTTTTACCGTCAATTTATGCCTCGAGGCTAGGCCGCCAAAGCGGTGCCTTCTGCGTTCGGCATGGCTTGGTGATAAGCGTGTCCGCAGCAGGCAGATCGGCACACAGCTTGTCTGCCCACAGGATCGCGATCTCACGACGGCGCGGCATGTAGGCTGCGCGGTTATAGGCGCTTTCAGTCTGATCCTTAGGAACATGCGCCAGCATCAAGTCGATGATCTTGCGGTCGCTGTCGTTTCCGTGGCGGTCGGCCCACTCGTTCATAATCGTCGAGAATGCCGACCGAAAGCCGTGCGGCACATGCTGGCCGTGAAACCCTGCACGATTGAGCAAATACCCAATGGCATTTTCGCTCATGGGCCGATGGGGATGGCGGGTGCTCGGGAAGACCAGCTCGTTTCCGCCGGAAAGGCGATGAATGAGGAAAAGCAGATCAACCGATTGCCCAGCGAGTGGCACAAGGTGATCGCCGCCTTGCTCTGCCTTTCGGCTTTTGTCGCCCTTCATGCGCGCTGCAGGAATACGCCAAAGCGGGTAAGCGCCATCCAAATCTTCAAATTCCCACCAGCGCGCGCCGCGCAGTTCTCCGGGCCGCACAGCCGTCAGCGCAAGGAAGCGCAAAGCCAAGCGGGTAATAGGACGCGCATAGTCCTGTTCTACCTTGCAGATCATATCTTGCAGCGGGGTGAGTTCAATGATGGCTGGCTGTCGCCGCTTGGGTAGCGGCGGCCTGAGCGCACCGGTCACGATGGCCGCAGGATCATTTTCGGCCAAGCCAGACGAGATCGCAAATACGAACACGGCGGATATACGCTGTCTCACCCGCTTGGCGGTTTCGAGTGCTGGCCGGTCTTCAATGGCGCGAAGGACATCCAATATCTTGGGCGGCTTGAGATCGGCAATCGGCCAATTCCCGATATGCGGGAAGACGTCTCGTTCCAAACTGCGGATGACATCACTTGCGTGGACTTTAGCCCATTGGCCTTCGACGCGGTCAAACCACTTTCGCGCTACCATCTCGAACGTGGCTGCAATGCGCTCGGCATCTGCGAGCGCTTCCATTTGCTTCGCTGTCTTTGGATCGCGCCCCTTTGCAAGATACGAGCGTGCGTCATCGCGCATCTGACGCGCCTCTGCCAACCCAACCAAGGGATAAGCGCCGAACGATAGCGCGCGCTGCTTTCCGCCGAAGGCGTAGTTCATCCGCCAGAGCTTGCCGCCCGCTGGGGTGACCAAAAGATAGAGTTGATGAGCGTCACTCAGTTTATAGGGCTTTTCAGCCGGTTTTGAGACACGTATCTTGGTATCGGTAAGCATGGTCTATTCTCCGCAAAGTACCATACCCGGACGCCGAGATACCATAAATCATACCATAAAGATGATCGGATGGCTGCGAACGCCGAGCTACGGCTACGGAGGAAAATTGGCTTTTTTAGTGGGGTTTAGTCAACCCCACCGCACGGGTGCGAACCCGTGCGGAAGGTGGTCTGGCGGAGACGGAGGGATTCGA
>DLOX01000285.1:37965-47534 GCA_002478575.1 Sphingomonadales bacterium UBA7473
GAGGGATTCGAACCCTCGGTACAGTTTCCCGTACGACGCTTTAGCAAAGCGTTGGTTTCAGCCACTCACCCACGTCTCCGCGCATTGCCTTCCGGCTGGCTGGCGAGCGCCTTAACCTGCTTGAGCTAAGGGATCAACCTCCTTTGCGATTCCGCGCGAAATGGCCGTTTTGGGCGATCTAGCGCGAAAGGGACTCGGTTGGTCGCCCCGCTCATTGTCGGCTCAGCCTAGAGGGATTCTAAGACCGGTTGGATTTCGCGCGCTTTATCGCGCACCGGGAGGAATGGGACATGCGCAAGATGATGCACCGGATTTTGGGCCTTTTGGCGGGGATGGCTTTGACCCTTTCTGCCGCCCCAGCCCTGGCGCAAAGCGTGACATCGGTCGACCCTAACGCTCCAGACACCAGCGCACCTGCCAACACGGCGCCCGCGACCGAAGCCGTTGGTCCAATGGATACTGCGGACGTTACTGGTTCCGATGTGACAATGGCTGGCGCTGCCAACCCCTCGGGCGGGACCTACAAAAAGGATGATGTGATTGGGGCGGCTGAGGGCGTATTCGGCAAAGGGGCAAAAGGCCTTGCCGAAATCATCGAGAATATCTTGCGCGATCAGGGCGAACCCAATGCCTATATCGCTGGCCGTGAAGTGTCAGGCGCGATTGGCGTTGGCCTGCGCTATGGGTCTGGCACAATGTCCCACACGGTTGAAGGCCAGCGGCCCGTTTATTGGACCGGGCCATCGCTTGGCTTTGACCTAGGCGGCGATGCGACCAAGACCTTCGTTCTGGTTTATAATCTCTATGACGGGCAGGATCTTTATCGCCGCTATCCTCAAGTTGAAGGGCGCGCCTATTTCGTCGGCGGCTTTTCAGCGACCTATTTGCGGCGCGGCAATGTGGCCATCATCCCGGTGCGACTGGGTGTTGGTGTCCGGCTGGGTGCCAATGTCGGCTATATGAAATTCAGCCAGAAATCCCGCTGGCTGCCCTTCTAAGCATAGGTCACGTTCGCAATGCGCCAGGGGATGGTCTCTCCGGCGTGGAAGGGCACGACATTCAGCGCGCCATGATCGCATTGCGCGATCACCTGTTGATCCGCCCGTTCAAGCGTCACCGATCCGGCGTTGACCGGAAGCCCGTAAAAGGCTGGACCATGGAGCGAGGCAAAGCCTTCGAGCTTGTCCAACGCCCCTTCTTCATCAAAAACCATCGCATAGCTTTCCAGCGCATGCGGTGCATTGAAAAGTCCGGCGCAGCCACAAGCAGCCTCCTTCGCGCCAACCACATGCGGGGCGCTATCGGTACCGAGGAAATATTTGGATGAACCGCTGACGGCGGCTTTGCGTAAGGCCAGCCGATGCTTCTCTCGCTTGGCAACCGGCAAGCAATAAGCATGGGGGCGAAGGCCGCCTGCAAACATGGCATTGCGGTTGATGTGCAAATGCTGCGGCGTGATGGTCGCCCCGATCAGCGGCCCTGCATCATTCACAAAGTCCACAGCTTCCGCAGTCGTGATATGTTCAAACACGATTTTGAGCCCGGGAAAGTCGGCGACAAGGCCCTTTAAAGTCCGCTCAATAAACACGGCCTCGCGATCAAAGATGTCGACCTCATGATCGGTCACCTCACCATGGATCAACAAAGGCATGCCGCAGGCCTGCATCGCTTCCAGTACGGGATAGATATGCTGCACGTCTATCACGCCATGGGCAGAGCCTGTAGTGGCATGCGCTGGGTACAGCTTAGCGGCGGTAAACACGCCTTCTGCATAGCCGCGCCGCACCATTTCGCCATCCATATGGTCAGTGAGATAGCAGGTGATGAGCGGCGTGAAACCATGGTCCGCTGGCGCAGCGGCGATGATCCGGTCACGGTAAGCGCGGGCCGCTTCAATCGTCGTCACAGGCGGCGAAAGATTGGGCATCGCAATCGCACGAGCGAAGATGCGCGACGTATAAGGCACTACGGCGGCAAGCATGTCGCCATCGCGCAGGTGAATGTGCCAATCGTCGGGGCGGCGGATTGTGATGCTGTTTGTCATGATGCGGCGATGCTTTGCAGGCTTGGGTTATTGCGGCAAGCCCCTATATCGATCCTATGGCTGCAACGACACTCACCAACCGTGCTTTGATCCGCTTGTCGGGCGAAGAAGCGCGGCCTTTCTTGCAAGGCCTTGTGACCAACAATGTGCTGGGCGATCTGCCGGTTTGGTCGGGGCTCCTCACGCCGCAAGGCAAAGCGCTATTCGATTTCATTATTTGGTCGGCGAAACCCTATGATGGAACGGAAGACTTGCTCATCGATTGTGAGCGAGACGCGGCTGGCGATCTTGCCAAGCGACTGACGATGTATCGCTTGCGTCGCCCCGTCGGGATAGCGCGGGAAGAAACACTTTGCGTCCATTGGGCCTTGGACGGGGATCAAGGGGTTGCTGATCCTCGTGATGCGCGGCTTGGTCGCCGCTGGCTTGCTGAAGCATCGGGAGAGCTGGGTGCTGACGCAGCCCTTCTCCGCCATCGCCTTTCACTTGGGATTGTCGAAGGCCGCGCCGAACTTGGCACCGACAAAACGCTATGGCTCGAAGCCAATGCGCGAGAGCAAAATGGTGTAGACTTCACAAAAGGCTGCTACATTGGCCAAGAAAATACGGCGCGAATGAATTACCGCCAAAAGGTCAACCGCTATCTTTCGATTGAACAGGTGGAGAGTGACCCTGGGGATGCGGCGCGGGTCTGGTATCCAGATCAAGGCTATGCTCTATTCGTGCGACGGCGCGAAAGCGAATAAGAGGATGAAGCAATGTGCGATGAAAGCAATTTGGTCGACGAAGATAGCGCGATCACCCGGCGCGGCTTTGCCGTTGCAACTGGCGTAGCCGCCCTTTGGCCGGGCATGCTTGAAGCGAAGACTGCCGCAAAGCTCAAGTCTGCTGACATCAGCATCAAAACTCCTGATGGCGAGGCCGATTGCTATTTCACCCATCCCGCCAAAGGCAAATATCCGGCTGTCTTGATCTGGCCCGACATTTGGGGGGTGCGCCCTGCGTTCAAGCAAATGGCGGATCGGTTGGCCGCTGCGGGCTATGCCGTGTTGCTGGTCAATCCCTTTTACCGTTCGGTCAAAGCGCCAGTGCTGCCGATGGAGAAGAAAAGCATGCCCGAAGGATTTGCGATTGTCCGTCCGCTCGCCATGTCGCTCACGCGTACCATCATTGAGACGGATGCAAAGGCCTTCATCGGATTTCTCGACAAGCAAAGGGCCGTCGACACAAAGCGCAAAATGGCCACCACTGGCTATTGCATGGGCGGGCCGATCACAATGGTGACAGCAGCGACTGTGCCGACCCGCGTCGGTGCAGGCGCATCCTTCCACGGCGGCAACTTAGCCACTGACAAGCCCGATAGCCCGCATTTGTTGGTCCCCAAAATGAGGGCCCAATATCTGTTTGCGGTCGCCGAAGACGATGATCAGAAAGTGCGGCAAGAGAAAGAAATGCTCCGCACCGCCTTCGCTGCCGCTGGCCTGCCCGCTGAGATTGAAGTTTATACTGGCACCAAACATGGCTGGTGCCCTCCCGATGGGAAGGTTTACAATGAGGCGCAAGCGGAAAAGGCCTGGGCCCGGATGTTGGCGCTCTTTTCTCGCGCTTTGTAGGGCCGCTCCTTGCAAGTCCGTATTGCAGAGCCGAGCGATGCTGAAGCCATAGCGCGCATCCACTGCGCCAGTTGGCGGGATGCCTATGCCAATATCTTGGACCGCGCATTTCTGGATGGCCCCATTGAAGAGGACCGCCGATCGCTATGGCAGAAGCGGATGGATGCCCCGTCCGCTGGACAGCTTGTTTTTATGATTGAGGACGCACTTGGTCCGCAAGGCTTCATCTGTATTTTCAAGGATGCAGACCCCGAATTTGGCAGTCTAATTGACAATCTCCACGTTCTCCCGTCTCAGCGCGGCAACGGGTTGGGCCACCGCTTGTTCGAGGCGGGGATCAACGCCTTGCTGAGTGATGGGCCCAATACAGGCTACCATTTATGGGTGTTTGAAGAGAATCAAGCCGCGCTTAGATTCTACCGGAGGTTGGGTGGTCAATTGGCGGGAAGCGAACTGTCTGAAATGGCAGCTGCTGCAGGAAAGACAGTCCTGCGCGTCCATTGGCCAAGCACTCCTATTGATGTTGAAAGGGCATAGAGCATGATCAGAGATTTTCCCGAAGGCGTGCCGACAGATCTTGGCGCGGCTTTTGCTCATCTTTATTCGATTGATAGGCCGCGGATCGAGGATCTGAAGCTGATGGTCTTGCTCGAATCCGCTGGCAAAGCGTTGTATGAACATAGCGCTCAAGGCACAGATCATAGAGGCGTGGTGGAGTTGCTCCATCACAACGGCCGCGAAGAATTGGCGCATGCGCATCGGGTGTCAAAGGCCATCAAAGCTTTGTCAGGCGAGGAATATCTGCCACCGGAACCCGCGGACAATCCTTATCTCCAAGGCGACATGCCAGCCCCCGCGCCGCTCACCTCTGAGGGGCTGGCGAAGCTTGCCCAGACAGAATTTGGGGGCGATGCGCTCTATGCCCGCTGGGCCGATGCGACGGACAATGAGGAAGCAGCGAGCATGTTCCGTCTGAATGGCAAGGAAGAGACCGACCATGGCAATCGCCTGTTGGAAGCCGCTGCCTTGCTCGCGGCCTGATCAAACGAAGCTGTAAGGATCAACATCCACGCTGACCCGCACAGAGCGCGGCCATTCCAATCCGCCGAGCCAATCGCGGATTACGTCCTGAACGTCCAAAGCTCGCCTGGCATGCACCAGCAGACGGAGCCGGTGTCGCCCCCGCAGCATGGCAAGTGGTGCTGGCGCTGGGCCATAGACATGCATACCCTCCACCTCAGGCGCGGCTTTGCCAATGGCGGTGGCCGTCGCTTGCGCATCGCGCTGGCTCTCCGATGAAATGATGATCCCCGCAAAGCGGCCAAAGGGTGGGACGCCAGCATCGCGACGGGAGTCCGTTTCAGCGGCATAGAAACGCTCAGCATCGCCCGATACAAGTGCGCGGATCACCGCACTATCGGGCGCATGGGTTTGCACGAAGACCCGGCCGGGCTTTTCGCCGCGTCCTGCTCGCCCCGCGACTTGCATGATCTGTTGGAAGGTGCGCTCTGCTGCACGCAGATCACCACCTTGCAGGCCCAAATCCGCATCAATCACGCCAACCGTCGTCAGGTTGGGGAAATGATAGCCTTTGGTCACCAGCTGGGTGCCAATGACAATATCAATCTCGCCTGCTTCCATTCGCCCGACAAATTCAGCAGCTTTGGCGGGGGACCAGAGCGTGTCTGACGTCACAATGGCGCGTCGTGCTTCAGGAAAAAGCTCTGTGACTTCATCGGCAATGCGCTCCACACCCGGACCGCACGCCACCAGCGCATCTTCTTCGTGACATTCGGGGCAAGCCCGGGGTGGCGGTTCGGTATGGCCGCAATGATGACATTGGAGGCGGGCCAATAAGCGATGCTCGACCATCCAAGCGGTGCAATTGGGGCATTGGAATCGATGCCCGCAATGGCGGCAGAGCGTAAGCGGCGCAAAGCCTCTTCGGTTGAGGAACAGAAGCGATTGCTCGCCTTTCTCCAATCCCGTCTCCAAGGCTTCGATCAACTTTGGTGCCAACCAGCGTCCGCGCGGCGGCGGGTCGGCGAGCAAGTCCAGCGCCTCCATCTGCGGCATCTCGGCTTTGCCATAGCGGCCGGGGAGCTTGATTTCAGCATAACGACCACTGGCGACTTGCTGGCGCGTTTCGATAGCGGGCGTGGCGGTTGCCAGCACAACCGGAATCTCTTCGAAATGCCCCCGCATCACGGCGGCATCCCGCGCATGATATTGAACGCCGTCTTCTTGCTTGAAGCTTGCCTCATGCGCTTCATCGACAATGATGAGGCCCAGATTGCGATAGGGCAGGTAAAGCGATGACCGTGCGCCGACGGTCACCAGCGCCTCCCCTTCCGCGATCGCGCGCCATGCCCGACGGCGCTGCGATTGACGCAAATCGCTATGCCAAGCGACAGGCGCATGGCCGAACCGCGCGGTGAAACGGCGGAGGAAAGGCTCAGTCAGCGCGATTTCGGGGAGAAGGACCAAAGTCTGCCGCCCCATCCGAATCGCTTCGGCAATGGCTTCAAAATAGACTTCAGTCTTTCCAGAACCCGTCACACCGTCGAGCAACACAGGCGCAAAGGCTTGGGCTTTCACCATTTCGACCAATTGATCCGCCGCTGCCTGTTGTTCGGAGTTGAGCTTTGGCGGCGCGAAGGCGGGATCAGGGGGCGTGAAAGGAGTATCGAGCTTGACCTCCACCCCTTCCAACACGCCGAGCTTCACCAGACCCCGGATCACAGCGTCTGACACGTCAGCAATGGTCGCCAGCTCTTTGATTAGGCCTTGGCGATCTCCGATACGCTGGACAGCCTGCAATCGCTGGGGCGTTAGCTTGATCTCCTCCCCGCTCAGGCTGAGCTTGACGAAGCCCTTTGGCTTCTCGTTCGACGGGGCTTCGTCAGGCTCAGCTTGAGCGGTTGGAAGCAATTGAGCGGCGATGGAGGAAGCAAGCCGATATTCGACCACGGTTCGTCCGCCCTCCAACGCCGATGCCGTTGACAAAGACATCCGCAAGACGGCGGCCGGTGGGGCCAAATAGTAACGCGACGTCCATTCGATCAGCCGACGAAGCGGCGCACCCAATGGAGGTACATCATAGGTCGTAAAGAGATTGCGAAGCCGATTGTCGCCAACTTCCCCGGCGGAGGGCATCGCCTCCTCTTCCCAAACCACCCCAACCATTTGCCGGGGGCCAAGAGGTGCAAGCACGATGCTCCCGGGCTCAACCTCCATCCCATAGGGCACCCGGTAATCGAGCGGACCAAGGGCAGGGTTGAGCAGAAGAACACGAGCGCGGGACATAAGCCTCGCTTAGCGTGCAATATCCCCTGCTGCTAGAACCGCGAGCGTCACAAGCTCTGACGCGTTGGACGCCATGGTCGCAATCTGAACCGATTTCTCCATGCCAACCAGCATTGGGCCGATGACCGTATCGCCGCCCAATTCACGGAGCAGCTTTGCCGAAAGGTTCGCCGATTGCAGCCCTGGCATGATCAGCACATTGGCCGGGCCAGACAAGCGGTTGAACGGATAAGCCGCCGCAAGGCGCGGGTTCAGGGCAACATCAGGTGCCATTTCCCCTTCATATTCAAAGCTGACGCCTCGGGCATCAAGCATATCAACCGCTTCCCGGATTGGACCCAGCCAATTGCCGGGAGGATTGCCGAAGGTGGAATAAGACAAGAAAGCAACGCGTGGCTCATGCCCCATCCGCCTTGCAACAGCTGCGGTTTGCTCTGCAATGTCAGCCAGCTCTCGCGAAGTGGGCCGCTCATTGACCGTCGTATCGGCCATGAACACGGTATGATGCTGACCGACTAGCACATGAATGCCAAAGGCCGTCCGCCCTTCGGCGGGATCAAGCACGCGGCGGACTTCCCGCATGGTTTGCGCAAAGCTTCGCGTTGTGCCGGTGATCATCGCATCGGCTTCACCCAGCCGAAGCATCAATGAACCGAAGATATTGCGATCCTGATTGACCAGCCGTTCGCATTCCCGCCGCAAATATCCGCGCCGTTGCAGCCGTTCATAAAGCACATCGACCATTTGCGGAACGAGCGGGCTGTTGCGGCTGTTGTGAAGTTCAAAGCTGTTGGGATCTTCAACACCCAAATCGGCAAGCTTTTGCCGCACGTCGTCGCGGCCGATGAGCACTGGGGTGCCGCATCCGCCATCGCGGAAAGCAATAGCGGCGCGCAGTACCGTTTCTTCCTCGGCCTCGGCAAAGATCACCCGCTTGGGGTGTGCACGCGCCGCATCATAAGCAGCAGTCAGCACCGAAGTCGTTGGGTTCAAACGCGATTTCAGCTGAACGCGATATTCCTCCATATCAAGCATTGGCTTAGTGGCGACGCCAGTATCCATTGCGGCCTTCGCCACTGCCATGGGCACCACTTCCATCAGACGCGGATCAAAGGGCGCTGGGATGATATAATCATGGCCATAGCTGGCTTGGAGGCCGCCATAAGCCGCAGCCACTTCTTCTGGCACCGCTTCGCGCGCCAATTCGGCAATGGCATAGGCCGCCGCGACCTTCATTTCCTCATTGATCGCGGTTGCGCGCACATCCAGCGCGCCCCGGAAGATGAAGGGGAAGCCGAGCACATTATTCACTTGGTTGGGATAGTCGGACCGCCCCGTAGCGATGATGCAATCCGGCCGCACGCGCTTGGCCTCTGGCGGCGTAATTTCTGGATCAGGGTTGGCCATGGCGAAAATGATCGGGGCCTTCGCCATTTTTTCGAGCATGTCGGGCTTCAAAGCGTCTTTTGCCGAAAGACCCAAGAATATGTCAGCCCCAACGAGCGCCTCTTCCAAAGTCCGGGCTTCGGTGATTGCCGCATGTGCGGATTTCCACTGATCCATGCCTTCGGTGCGCCCCTGATAGATCACGCCTTTGCGATCACACATGATCACGTTGGACGGTGTAACGCCCATCGACTTGATGAGAGAGGTGCACGCAATGGCCGCAGCGCCCGCACCGTTCACAACGACCTTCACTTCGGACAGTTTCCGGCCGGTCAACTGGCACGCATTGATAATACCAGCGGCCGAGATGATTGCGGTCCCATGCTGATCATCATGCATGACCGGAATTTTCATCCGCTCTTTGAGCGCCTGCTCAATGATGAAGCACTCAGGCGCTTTGATGTCTTCAAGATTGATCCCGCCAAAGCTTGGTTCCAGCAATGCCACCGCATTGATGAAGGCTTCGGTATCTTCAGTCGCGACTTCCAAATCGATCGAGTCAACATCGGCAAAGCGCTTAAAGAGGACGGCCTTGCCCTCCATCACCGGCTTAGAAGCAAGGGCCCCCAAATTACCAAGGCCCAAGATCGCACTGCCGTTGGAGATGACCGCAACCAAATTGCCTTTGGTCGTATAATCATAGGCCGTTGCCGGGTCCTCAGCGATGGCGCGCACGGGTACTGCAACGCCCGGCGAATAAGCAAGGCTCAAATCCCGCTGCGTCGCCATGGGTTTGGAAGCGATAATCTCCACTTTCCCGGGTCTGCCGGTCGAATGATAGAAAAGTGCTTCGCGGTCAGAAAATTGAACTTTGGTGTCGCCACTCATGCCATGCCCCATCTTGATGTCGTTTCGCCAGGTGCGACCTGTTTGACTGGCACCTTAGGGGCAAGCATGGGATTGGGGAAGATGGCTTTGTCTTGGAGCGTAAAATCGTTATCGGGTGGCGATGGCCGATATGGAAAGCCCCCCTGCCACCCCCATGATGGTGCAATATTTCGCGCTGAAGCGCGAGGCGATGGATTGCCTGCTCTTTTACCGCATGGGGGATTTCTTTGAGCTTTTCTTCGATGATGCCAAGATCGCGGCTCAAGTTCTCGACATTGCGCTCACCGCACGGGGCGAGCATGCGGGCGAGCCGATCCCGATGTGCGGCGTGC
>DLOX01000291.1:0-5411 GCA_002478575.1 Sphingomonadales bacterium UBA7473
GACGAACGGGGTTAGTAGGGAGTGTAGCATAACTGCTTAGAGCGTCGCCCCAATGGCGCGGGCTGCAACATCTGGGTCAGCAGCTTGCGTAATCGGCCGTCCGATGACCAGCACCGATGCTCCTCGATCCAGCGCCACTCTTGGCGTCACCACGCGTTTCTGGTCGCCAGCCAATCCATCGGCGGGGCGAACGCCCGGCACCACGAAAAACCCTTTGGGCCAGATCGCCTTTGCCGCTGCCACTTCCTCGCCGGAACAGACCACGCCATCCAGCCCCGCCTCCATCGCTGACCGAGTCAAGCGTTCAACCTGATCATGGGGAGAGCCTGTCACGCCTGCCGCCGCCAGGTCCGCTCCATCCAAGCTGGTCAGCACTGTTACGGCTACAACCTTCGTGCCGGTCGGAGCCGCAGCCTTGGCATCTTCCATCATTGATCGGCCGCCTGCGGCATGAACCGTCAAGATCGCGGGATTGAGCGGACGAAGCGCCTGGATCGCTTTGCCAACTGTATTCGGAATGTCATGCAACTTGAGATCGAGGAAAATCGGCAAACCGATATGCGCCATTTCACGAACACCAGCACGACCATTGGCCGAGAAAAACTCAAGCCCAAGCTTTATCCCGCCGACATGACTGTGAACTTTAGAAGCAAGGGCCTTCGCAACCTCCAAATCCGGCGTGTCAATCGCAACATAAATCCGAGAAGTCATAAGACCCCCGGAGGCACGGCAATCGGTGCTGCGACAGGCGGAATTGCGCCAGAATTTTCAGCGGCTGGAGTGGAAGATGTTTGCGGTGCTGTCGCATTGGTCAAGCTGCGCTGAACGCTTTCAAGCTTGCGGTTTAGGCTCCACCGCGAGGCCCGATACAGGATCAGCGTCGGCACCAGCCCAATCAAGAATGAGATCAGAAGCAACAGCGGCAAGACCGTATCCATCACCAGTCCGCCCCACAGGCTGATCGTAACAGGCGTCCAGTTTTTGACGCAGAAAATTGTGAAGGCGACCAACACCAGTGCCCAAAGTAATGATTTCAGAAACCGCATTACGGCCCTTCCTTTTCAGCTATCCCGTATGAGAACGATCACTTGAGTGGCCCTGCCGCCAATTCTGCCCTTATGATGGGGAAGAGGTCGGCAATGCGGGTCAAATGTCCTTCTTCTTGTTCGATAATGGCTAGCAGCAATTCTCGCTTGAGTCTTCGATATTCTCCATCCACCGCAACACTGGCGGAAGAACAAATGATATCAAACAATCGCTCGGCCCCATGGAGCCGCCCCCACAGATAATCATTCTCGCGGTAAGATCGGCTGAAAAAGGCCCCGAAACTGTTAAACTCTATGCCCTTCAAGGTCTCCGTCACGCCAGAGCGGATCGCATTGGCATCTTCCGGCGAAATCCGGTCCACCTTGATCGGATCAAATTCGTCTAGCCCTTCGCCCTGCAGCAACGGGAAGGTGCTGATGTCAAAATAGGGAAAGCCCAGATAGGCAAAGAGGAGCCCGCGTCGTTCGGTCTTCGGGCAAGCGGCTATCGCGTCGGCGAGAGCAGTGTCCGTCGCCAGATCAAGATCGATGAGCGAGCGTTGCTGCCCGACCCCATCCATAAGTTGGCCCGCATTCGCAAAGGCAAAGGGCTTGTAAAAGGCAGCGCGCTCGCGATCCAGAAAGGCCGACAGGAGCCGGAAGAGAAGCGCTCTGAGGCTGGCCGCCTGATCATCACCAATCTTCCCTTCATCGGAAAGGCTTGCGACTGTGCGGATGAGGAAGCGAATGCGGCGGACGCGATAGCCAATGTCATGAGCGCGGAAAAATGTGATAGAGGCTTCGCTCGCGCCTTTGCCGTTCAGCTGCCAGACATTGTCCGCCCCGCGGTTGCGGATTTCTGCCCAAAGCTCGGCTTTGAACTGCTCTATATTACGGCTGGGATCAAACCGGGTTCCGACGGCGACAAGATCATCGACCAAGGCAGAGAGTTTCAATTGGGCATAAGATGCAAAGCTATACCCCGCTTCTAGCGCGGCACTTGTTTGGGCTTTGCGCCGCCAAGTGTCCAACCGCGCCCGCGTTGGGCTATCAAGGAAGAAAGTTCGACCAAAAAGACGCTCAATTGTTGCATCCACCGTTGGCCGGATCGATTCGATCACGCGCTGCATCCGCCTGATTCGAGTCGATCTACCCTCGATCATCTCCAGATTTTCGCGGATCGGCTGTTCACGCGGAATGTCTGACATGGCGCCAATGATCGTGGTCAGAAAGCTGGGCACGCTGCCTTTGCCTTTGCCAGTCAGCTTAACCGCTCGCATCCCCGGCTTTGGATCTATATAAACAAAGCGTCGATCAATCTCTCGTCGGGCCGGCCGCTCTCTTAGCGCTTCGAAGGCGGGGCGAAATGGGGCATTGGCGAGAACCGATCCGTCAATAAGGATTGCATCGTCTGGATCAATGGTCGGTGGCAAAATGCGTTTGAGGAATGCTGCCTTGTTTGGCCAGCTCGTGCCGCGCCTAGTGATGACTTGATCAAGCTCATCAACTTTGAAGGGTGGAAAAGCGCCGGGGAAGCTCGCGGTTGATCGTGCCGCAAGGGTCAGGTCAGCAGCATCTCCCAAGGTCTGTGAAGGGTCTGCTTGGCGAAAGCTGATCGTCAGGCGATGTTCGCTTTCTTCCGCCAAAGCTGGTGAGTTGAGCTTCAACTTGACTGGGCTGCCTATGAAATGTGTCGCAGAGACGATCAGATCCAATGGTTGAGCGGGCGGTAAAAGCCGCGGCCCTTTGGGCGATTGAGCCATGGCATCCAACGCATCGAGCAGCAGCGAACAAAATGTCTCACCCCCAAAAGGCGGCTGAAACCAGCGACTCCTGACAAAGCGGGCAAGCTTCTGCTCCACTTCGCTTCGTGCTTCTGCTGACACGGTTTGGGACACGGAGTTCCGGGATTTTCGGAGCGCCCACCACGCTAGCGGGACTGCCCAGAATTTCGTGAAGATGGTCTTGGGGCGTGCCTCTTCGGCGACCAAACGATCAACGTCGGCTTGTTCAAGCCAGAGCTTGGTCAAGGGTTCCAACGATTGGCCTGTCGCAATCGCCTGCGCCAAGAAGACGCCATTGATGCCGCCCGCGCTGGCACCGGAGATGATATCGGGCAGAAGTCGCAAACGAATGCCTGTGTCCGCCTCAATGGCCTTGAACAAAGCCTGCCAATGCGGCTGATCATCGCCGCTTGTATGAAAAGCGCAACTGGCTTGTGTCGCGTGCCAGATCGCTTTGGTGACGCCGTGCATATAAACGGCAAGGCTGATGCCGCCATAGCAGACCAAAGCGAGCCGGAGTTCCTTTTCACGCATGGGTGCGGAGTGCCATCTAAAGCGCGGCCTGTCGAGGTGGGTGCTCTTGACGAACGAATTTTGTTCTTGCATCGTTCACATTATGGCAAAAATTCAAAAACGCTATGTCTGTCAGTCTTGTGGCTCCGTCTCTCCACGCTGGGCAGGGCAATGCGCCGATTGCGGTGAATGGAACTGCATGGTCGAAGACGCTGGCGCAGTTGTGACGCCCTTTAAGGCCAAGCATGATCTTCATGGGGGTGGAAAGCGGCTGTCGCTTGCTCCGCTCGATTCCCAAGTCGCATTGCCGGCCCGGATGAAAACCGGGATTGGTGAGTTGGATCGGACGCTTGGCGGCGGTTTTGTTCCCGGGTCAGCGGTATTGATTGCTGGCGACCCCGGGGTGGGGAAGTCAACATTGCTGCTTCAGGCTGCCGCTCGAATCGCAATGGCGGGTGAAAGTGTCGTTTACATTTCGGGCGAAGAATCTGCCGATCAAGTCCGGCTGCGAGCCCAGCGCTTGGGGTTAGGACAAGCCAATGTGCAATTGGCAGCAACAGGATCGGTCCGTGACATTTTGACGACCCTCGGCGAAGGGCCTCCTCCTGCGCTTCTCATCATTGATTCGGTGCAAACGATGCACAGCGATTTGATTGAAGGCGCTCCGGGCACCGTCAGCCAAGTAAGGGCCTCTGCGCAAGAACTGATCCGCTATGCCAAGTCTACCGGCGCAACGCTAATTCTTGTCGGTCATGTCACCAAAGATGGAGCCATTGCTGGCCCGCGCGTGTTGGAGCATATGGTTGACACTGTGCTGAGCTTCGAAGGCGAGCGATCTCATCTTTATCGCATCCTTCGTGCGGCCAAGAATCGCTTTGGGGGAACGGACGAAATTGGTGTCTTCTCTATGGAAGAAGGTGGCCTTGGTGAGGTGGGCAATCCCTCGTCACTTTTCCTCACCCATCGCGAGGCCGATACGGCAGGCATTGCTGTCTTCCCGGCAATGGAAGGCACGCGCCCCGTGCTCGTAGAAGTTCAAGCGCTTGTGGTGCGCTTGGCGAGTGGAGCAACGCCGCGTCGCGCGGTTGTTGGTTGGGATAGCGGTCGATTGGCGATGATCCTTGCTGTGTTGGAAGCGCGCTGTGGTCTCAGCTTCTCCAATTGCGAAGTTTATCTGAATATCTCCGGTGGATATCGCGTGACCGATCCAGCCGCGGATTTGGCAGTGGCTGCCGCTTTGGTTTCGGCCCTGTCAGACAAGCCTTTGCCGCATGGTGCGATTGTCTTTGGTGAGATGGCTTTGTCTGGTGAAGTGCGCCCTGTCGCTCACGCCGCGCTCCGTGTGAAAGAGGCGGTAAAGCTTGGCTTTGATCGTGCTTGGTTGCCGTCGGCTGCAACAGGCTCGGTTAAAGGCATCAGAGCCGCAGGTTTTGGACGCCTTGGCGAGCTGGTGGAGCTTGTCTTGGGACAGAGCTAATCGGGGCGAGGCCAATATTCCCCCCTCGACACGGCCCCCATCGCCCCCGTAAAGCCGCATCATGACTGCACTTGATATTTTGACTTTATTGCTGGCCGGTGGGGCAGGTTTGCTTGGCCTTCAGCGCGGTTTTGTGACTGAAGCATTGTCGCTTGGCGCTTGGATCGGAGCGATCATCGTCGTTCGGCTATTTCATGGTCCCGTCAGCAATGCATTGGCGAGCTCGGTTGGGTCCGAGGGCGGTGCTGCGGTTTTGGCCTTCGCGTTGCTCTTTGGAGTTACCTTTTTGGGCATCCGGATTGCGGCGCGATCCCTTGGCGAGAAATCCAAAGCATCGTCCATTGGTGGCTTTGATCGCATTCTGGGGTTGGGATTTGGCCTGGTCAAAGGGTTGGTTGGCGCGACCTTGATCTTCACGCTGACAGCGCTTGTGATGGACACAATATATGGAGGCGCCTCGAAGCGCCCGGAGTGGATGACGACGTCCAAAACCTATCCATTGCTCAATGCGACGTCCGGCGCACTTGTCACTTTGGTTGAAGAACGGCGAACCGCGGACAAAGCCAGTGAAGCTGCGGAATGAGCGGCAGCTACACCAAAGAGATTTTGAGG
>DLOX01000291.1:5526-16525 GCA_002478575.1 Sphingomonadales bacterium UBA7473
TTTCTGACCCGACGTGCACAGCAACGCACCGTGCTCCTCTTTGCGGGAGCATGATCACGTTAGACCTCAAATTGTCGAGCGAGGGGAGGTTAGAGCAAGTCGGCTTTGCGCTTTCGGCTTGTGCCTTTGGTCAAGGTTCCTCCGCGCTTTTTGCCAAGCATGCGATTGGCCTCAATAGCGGTGAATTGAGCGGCGCAGTGGCGAAGATCAAAAAATGGCTTGATGGTGGCAGCGATCTGCCGTGGCCGGGGTTTGAGGATCTGGCGCCGGTTCAACCGCTTTCCGCGCGGCATGGAGCAGTGCTTCTTCCTTTCGAAGCGGCTGTCAAAGCGCTTAGCTTGGTTCCCGCACAATGAACGGGTCGATCTTAACCGAAGGCACTGTTCTGCTTGGCGCAGGCCTGATTTGCGTGATGATTTTCCGCCGCTTTGGGCTGGGCGCCGTGCTTGGTTACCTCGTCGCTGGTGCGCTGATTGGGCCCTATGGCATTGGCCTTGTTGGTGGCGGTGAGTCTAAGCTTGGGATCGCCGAAATTGGCATTTCGCTTCTGCTTTTCCTTGTCGGGCTTGAACTTAACCTTGCGCGGCTTTGGCGGCTGAAGCGCGAGATTTTTGGCCTTGGTTTGCTCCAAGTCATTGTCTGCGGCTTGGCATTGGCAGGGGCGATCCTCGTACTGGCAGGCTTCACCTGGGGAGCCGCTTTGGCGCTTGGCCTCCCGCTTGCGCTCAGTTCAACGGCGCAGGTTCTCCCAAGCTTGAAATCATCCGGTCGGATCAACACACCGTTCGGCGAGCGGGCTTTCTCCATCCTGTTGTTTCAGGATCTGGCCATCGTTCCTCTGATCACCATCATTGCGGCGCTTTCCCGCGCACCAGCCGACCCAACCGCCCCTCCAGGATGGATGCTCGTGATCTACACGCTTGGAGCGATCGCGGGGTTGGTTCTTGCCGGGCGTTTCATTCTCAATCCTGTTTTGAAGCTTGTCGGTCGACTGGGCGAACGAGAGCTTTTTGTCGCCGTCGGACTCTTCACTGTCTTCGCAAGCTCGGCGTTGATGCACAGCCTTCATCTTTCAACCGCACTTGGGGCCTTCGTTGCAGGTGTGATGTTGGCCGATTCGCCATACCGGCATGAGATTGAAGCTGACATTGAGCCATTTCGCTCCATCCTGCTTGGCCTTTTCTTCATCGCGGTCGGGATGGTGCTTGATCTCAATGCGATCATCGCCAATCCGCTCTTTGTGTTTGGGATGGCTGCGTTGGTTGTCTTCATCAAATTTGGCGTGATCGCTTTGCTTGGCCGATGGTTTGGGATGGCATGGCGACAAGCTGTGGGACTTGGATTGTTATTGAGCCAAGGCGGCGAATTTGGTTTTGTGCTCTTTGCGCAGGCCCAAGATGCGCTTCTGATTGAACCCGAAGCCGCGAGCCTTTTTGGGGCTGTGGTGACGGTCTCTATGGCAACCACGCCGTTCCTCCTCATGGCTGCACAGCGTTACGAGCAAGGTTTGGAAGTGACGGGTGAATTGCCTGATGGCCCGGAACATGCCCCTCGCGCCAATGCGATTGTCGTAGGGTTTGGGCGGTTTGGACAAGCCGTTTCTCAAATGCTGATGGGCTATGGTGTGTCTGTCACGATGATTGACATTAAGCCTGGGCAAATCGAAACTTCCGGGACGTTCGGCGCGAAAGTCTGGTACGGCGACGGACGACGCGTCGATTTGCTTCACAAAGCCGGCGCCGATGAGGCGCAGCTCATTCTCTTTTGCCAAGATGACAAGGATTTCTGTCCCAAAGACTTGGAAGCCATACAACATAGCTTCCCGCAAGCGACATTGTTCGTACGCGCCTTTGACCGTCGGCAACTGATTGCTTTCAGCGAGCTTGGGGAAGGCCAAGTGGTGAGGGAGGTCTATGAATCGGCCGTGCGCATGGGGATACAGGCACTCCAATCCCTAGGCGCCGAGCCTGACGACATCGAGGGCGTCGAGGCGGATTTCCGTGCTCGGGATAGCAAACGCTTGGCCGCCCAGATCGACACGGGCGATCTCCATGCATTGAAGGAAATTTTTTATCGACCTGCAGGCAAGTCATGATCCGCATCTTGGCAGCGCTCAGCATGGCTTTGGCGATAGCGGCAGGGGCCTTTGGTGCTCATGGAGCATCGGGAAAAGCGACCGAATATCTGGATACTGGGTCGCTCTATCAAATGGTCCACGGATTGGCGTTACTGATTGTAGCCGATTTGAATCGCAAAGCAGCTTGGCTACTGTTCGCAGGCACCAGCATTTTTTCTGGCACGCTCTATTTAATGGCGATGGGCCTGCCGCGATGGCTTGGCGCGATCACGCCGATTGGCGGGGTCTTGATGATCGCAGGGTGGATTTGGATTGCTGCTTTATTCCGCAGCGGCGACTGAATTCAAATAAGCTGCAACATCAGATAGCGCTATGCCGCGCTCGACACGCGCATCGCCAATCGCATGTGGCAAAATGAACGGCAAAACCCCGCCACTCATTTTCTTGTCATGAAGCATGTGCGCGACCAGCGCTTCGCCAGAAGCTGATACATGGGCAGACCGCAACCCATAGGGCAACCCAGCAGACTTGAGGTGAGCACTCACACGCTCAGCCTCTTGGCCAGCGCACAGCCCCTTTGTCGCCGCAAAGCCAAAGGCCAGAGCCATTCCCGCAGCCACCGCCTCGCCATGGAGTAGCTTGTTTGAAAAGCCCGTGTCGGCCTCTAATGCATGGCCGAATGTATGACCTAGGTTGAGCAAAGCGCGTTTGTCTTCCGTCTCCCGCTCATCCGCTGCGACAATGGCTGCCTTTGCCTGAACGCTTTTGGAGATGGCATAGATTTGCGCCTCTCTATTTCCCGCCAGCAGGGCTATTGCGTTTGCTTCGCACCATTCGAAAAATTCAAAATCGCCAAGCAGGCCATATTTGACGACTTCGGCATAACCAGCGGACATCTCGCGCGCAGGAAGTGAATCCAAAACTTCCGGATCGATGATGACCAACGAAGGCTGATAAAATTGGCCGACAAGATTCTTTCCTGCCTTCGTATTGATCGCTGTTTTCCCGCCGACCGAAGAATCGACCTGTGCCAAGAGGCTGGTTGGAACTTGAATGAAACCGCACCCGCGTTTGACCATTGAAGCCGCGAACCCAACCAAATCGCCAATCACGCCGCCGCCAAGCGCAATCACATGATCTGATCGCTCAACGCCCAACGCCAGCAATCGGTCTACCAGCGCTTCTAGCTGTGACCAGCTCTTGGTCGATTCGCCTGCAGGCAACACAATATATTCGGGTTGAATACCCGCACTCTGAAGGCCCGCTGTTACGACACCCTTCAACGCCAAATGAACGTTGGTGTCTGTAATGACGATAGCCCGTTCGCCGCGAATGAACGGCGTCACCAGATCACCAATCTTGGCGATGCAGCCAGTTTCAATCACTATGTCATAGCTGCGATTGCCGAGGCTGACGGGAACAATGGTCATTGAAGCGCTTTCAAAATGGAATCGACCGTGGCTTCATGGGGAAGCGATTGGCTTTTCACATGAATTGGCGCGAGCGCGTAAATTGGATTGCGAACAGCAGCAAGCTCTTGCAACACGGTTCGGGCATCTTTGCCTCTCAACAATGGTCTATTGTCCTTACGAGCGACCCTGTCAGCAAGAACTGCCAGATCTGCATCGAGCCAAACCGTGATCGCTTTTTCGAGCATCAGGGCGCGGGTTTCATCATTGATGAAAGCGCCCCCGCCTGTAGCGATAATCTTAGGCTGGCCATCGATGAGTCGAGCAATCACGCGGCGCTCACCGTCCCGAAAATGGGGTTCGCCAAATTTTTCGAATATCTCTGGGATAGACATGTCTGCAGCGAGCTCGATCTCTGTATCGGCATCAACAAAGGGCAAAGAAAGCCGCGTTGCCAGACGTTTACCAATAGTCGATTTGCCAACGCCCATTAGCCCGACAAGCATCAAAGGCTTGTTGATCTTCGGCAGACGATGGTTATTCCCCGCTTCACTCACAGCGGGGGCTATACACAGACCCTATGCTTCGGGCAAAAGGGAAGAATGAAATTTAGGATCGACCTTTAACGATGGGCAAAGCTCTAAAACTGATTGTTGCGCTGGCGCTTGTCGTGGGTGTTTTGTATTTGCTGCAAATGCGGGTGACAAACCAACCGATGGTGAAAACTGAAAAGCCTGTGAGTGAAGATGCGCTTCGTTAAATTGACCAAAGGGAAGATGTTGCTTGGCGCCGCTGTGCTGGCGCTCGCGGTTCCTGTGATCGGTCAGGATTCGCCGGAATCCTTACTTCCGCCTGGCTTTGGCGATCCTGTGGAAGAAACGAAGCCAGCGCCAAGCCCTCCACGTTCTGGTGATGGCCCAAGCAGCCCGCGGCTTGATCCCGTTGATCCGGGCAGTCTTGATCGAGAGCCAAGTTCGCCAAGAAGTGGGAGCTCCACAGATGCTTCTGGCACTAGCGATGCAGTAGACGGTGAGGACAAGGAAGGGGAAGAAGAAGGCGAGGATGCAGCCTTTGTTCTGCCTGACCTTCCCGCGCAAGCACGGCGATCAACCGCCCAAGTCGGCGTATTGGCCGCCGACGATGGCGATATGGGCGCGGCGGCCTTTGGCTCTTCAAACGGTCCTTATCTTTCATATCTTTTGAAAAGCGTCCAAGCGCCCATCGCGTCGCGTTGGGCTTCTATTTCGTTGCGCAGGGCACTTTTGTCGCGCGTCGATACGCCCGCTGCAACCAGTGGCTCAACGTTCGCCGCTGACCGCGCTTGGCTTTTGCTGAGGATGGGTGAAGCGGATGCGGCTCGCATGCTCATCCAAGCCGTTGACCCCGATCAATATGATGATTGGTCCAAGACTATTGCGATGCAAGCCGGCCTTGCGACAGCCGACCCAGCTGCCATCTGCCCCGCGGCAGAGGGACATCCCCTTGCCGGAAAAGACGGTCAATGGATGCTTTCGCGTGCGATATGTTCGGCATTTTCCGGCGAAACCTCATTGGCAGGCGCTTTGGTTGATCAAGCCCAAGACAGCGGCAGGGCACGTGGTATTGACGCTTTGCTCGCTGAAAAAGTGGTTGGTGCGGCCAGCAATGCGCGCCGGTCCGTGAAAATCGAATGGGAAAATGTTGATCGCTTGACGGCGTGGCGCTTTGGCCTTGCAACCGCAACGGCACTTAAGATTCCTGACCCGTTGCTTGCAACGGCTGGCCCGCAGCTTCGTGCCTGGCGCGCGCGTGCGCCGCTTTTGCCGGTCCAAGATCGCACTGCTGACGTTGAATATGCGACAGCAATGGGCGTGTTTTCGAGCGCAGCGCTTGTTGATCATTATGGCCAATTGGCGGAACTTGCGGAGCAGTCTGGAAATGCAGCGCCGCCCCAGGTTGAGGCTGTGTCGAATGCTTTTGGTGCGGCAAATGATGCGGAGCGGGCAAATGCGATCTCCGCGCTTTGGTCCACGCCGGATCAAAATGAGCAGCTGGCCTATGCTCGGTTGGTGGCAATGGCACGCGCTGCTGCAATGGTCGCTCCGGCAGCTTCAGTCGATTTGGATCCTCTTGTGGCGGCGATGCTTTCTGCGGGTTTAGACGTTCAGGCGGCGCGCTGGCAAAAGCAGGCTGATGAAGGCGGCTTGGCATGGGGCATTCTTGCGGTTGGCAGCCCCGCAAAGCCCGGTTCGATCAGTGCGTCGTCGGTGAGCGGCTTTGACGCTGGGCGAACAGAAAAGCGCGCGCAATTTCTTCTTGCTGGGCTGGCAGGGCTGGGCCGCCTGTCGCCTGACTTAGCTTCATCGCTTGCCGAGGATATGGATGTGCCTTTGGGGCGCGTTACGCGGTGGACGAAGGCCATTGATCGCGCAGCAAAGGCGAGAGAGCCGGGCACTGTGGCGGTGCTTGCCGCGCTGGGCCTTCAATCTGACGACTGGAATGGTGTTTCTGCAGCGAATCTCTATCATGTGATCGCAGCCTATCGAGCTGTCGGCATGGAGGCAGAGGCGCGGATGATTGCGGCAGAGGCCGTGACGCGCGGTTGATCCGCGTATGATACAATCTGACCTGCCATTGATCGAACGCTTTCTGGAAATGATGGCGGCGGAGCGCGGGGCCGCTAAGAACACGCTGCTGGCCTATCGCTCTGATTTAGTTGCAGCTGACTTGATCCTCGACTGCCGATTATCAGAGGCAACGACATCTGATCTCGAATCTCTTAACGATCATTGGTCAGAGCTTGAACGGTCCAGCCAATCGCGCAAGTCGTCTACTCTGCGGCGTTATTTTTCGTTTCTTGAAGAAGAGGGGTTTCGGGCGGATGATCCGTCTGGGGCCTTGTCGAGGCCGGGTAAAAGCCGAAGACTGCCGAAAACCCTGACGGTTGAAGACATCAGCGCCATGATTTCCGCAGCGAATGAAATCATCAATGATGCTGATCGTGCCAGGATGGTTGCGCTCCTTGAGCTGCTCTACGGCTCGGGCCTTCGCGCGACAGAGTTGGTTTCTTTGCCGGTTCGTGCTTTTTCCGCAGATCGACCCTTTCTGATCATTGCGGGCAAAGGGGGCAAAGAGCGGCTGGTTCCTTTGTCCGACAAGGCGCGGGCCGCAGTGCAAGCCTGGCTTCCTTTCAAACCAGCTGGAAGCCCCTGGCTTTTCCCATCGCGCGTGGGCCATGTTAGCCGCATCCGACTTTTCCAAATGATCAAGGACATTGCAGGGAAAGCGGGGCTTGATCCCGATCGCGTAAGTCCGCACGTGCTTCGGCATGCCTTTGCAACGCACTTACTGGAAGGCGGAGCAGACTTAAGGGCGCTCCAGACGCTTTTGGGCCATGCTGATATCAGCACCACGGAAATCTACACTCATGTCGACTCCAAACGCTTGGTAGAACTTGTTAATCGAGCCCATCCACTCGTTGACGTGAAGGGCGGTCGGGACTAACCGCCAGCCATGGATCAATATCTTGATTTCGAAAAGCCAGTCGCAGAGCTGAAAGAGCGCATTGCTGACCTTCGTGCCTCAGCGCCCACCATTGAAAGTGACTTAGAAGGCGATATCGCCAAGCTTGAGGCGAAGGCGGAAAAGTTGCTTGCCGACCTCTATGCAAATCTTACGCCTTGGCAAAAGACGAAGGTCGCGCGGCATCCAAATCGACCTCATTTCAAGGACTTAACGGCTCGCTTGTTTGAAGACTTTATGCCCCTGGCTGGCGACCGTGGCTTTGGCGAGGATTTGGCCATTCTTGGCGGATTTGCGACCTTTCGGGGTCGTGCCGTTATGGTGATCGGCCATGAAAAGGGTGACGATACCGCGAGCCGACTTCGGCACAACTTCGGAATGGGCAAACCTGAGGGGTATCGAAAGGCGATCCGGCTGATGGAACTGGCCGATCGATTTGGCCTTCCAATCATTACTTTGGTGGACACCTCTGGTGCTTTCCCGGGCGTTCAAGCCGAAGAACGCGGACAAGCAGAAGCCATCGCCCGATCTACACAAGCGTGTCTGGACGTCTCCGTGCCTGTGGTTGCCGCTATCGTCGGCGAAGGGGGATCCGGCGGGGCAGTGGCCCTTGCGGCGGGAAATCGCGTTCTCATGATGGAACATGCCGTCTATTCAGTGATTTCACCCGAAGGCTGCGCGTCCATTCTTTGGCGCACAAGCGACAAAGCTGCAGACGCTGCCGGAGCGATGAAGATTACCGCGCAAGACTTGTTGGGCCTCAAAGTCATCGATTCGATCATACGCGAGCCAGTTGGCGGGGCTCATCGTTCTCCGGAGGTCGCAATAGATGCGCTTGGTCAAGCTATTGAAAAGGCACTGGATGAGCTTGTAACTCTGCCGCCGGCAGAACTGAAAACTGATCGCCGCCGGAAATTTCTTGCGATGGGATCGCTCTAGGCGCAAACTCCCATCCGAAGTTGGTTAAGGAGTAGTGTGAAGTGAAAAAGTCAGTTCTTCTGATTGGCGTAGCGCTGTTTGCGATCAGCGCGAAAAAGCCACAACCTTTGCCGACCGCTCAGGCCATGACCGACAAGGATAGGCAAGTAGGCGCCAAGGCCCATGAAGAAATTCTTCAGGAATTTGGCGGGGCCTATACCGGGCCTCAAGCCAATTATGTTCGCACCGTTGGGCAGAAAATCGCGGTCCAATCGGGCTTGTCGAACTCACAGTCCGATTTCACCATCACATTGATCAATAGCCCCGTGAATAACGCATTCGCGGTCCCCGGCGGCTATGTTTACGTCACGCGCCAGCTGCTGGCTTTGATGAACAATGAGGCTGAATTGGCTTCTGTCCTTGGCCATGAAGTGGGCCATGTTGCAGCCCGCCATTCTGCAAAACGTCAATCCCGAGCGCAGCTTGGTGGGCTTGCGGCAGCGGGCGCGACGATTTTGGGCGCGGTTCTTGGCGGCGGGCAGGGTGCTCAATTGGGCCAGCAACTTGGTGGGCAATTG
Organism: Sphingomonadales bacterium UBA7473; assembly: GCA_002478575.1. Taxonomy (GTDB): domain Bacteria; phylum Pseudomonadota; class Alphaproteobacteria; order Sphingomonadales; family Sphingomonadaceae; genus Aquisediminimonas. Next base: position 14,010 of record DLOX01000291.1, read on the forward strand.
GCGACACGATGGGTGATGGGCTTTTCGAGAGCGCAAGAATATCAAGCAGATGATCTTGGCGTCTCTTATCTCGCCAAGGGCGGCTACGACCCAATGGCGGCCTCTTCGATGCTTGCATCGCTTGCATCGCAAACGTCGTTGGATGCCCGAATTCAGGGGCGCGACGAAAAGGCGCTGCCACAATGGGCAAGCACGCACCCTGATCCTGCCAGTCGAGTCGTGCGGGCGCAGCAAAAGGCAACCGCATCAGCCGCGAAAGGGAAGGTCCAGAATCGCGATGCCTTCTTGAATGCGCTTGATGGGATTCTTTACGATGATGATCCGAAGCAAGGCGTCGTGGATGGCCGCACTTTCCGTCACCCGGATCTGAAATTGGCCTTCACTGCCCCCGCGGGTTTTGCGATGGTCAACAGCCCTCAAGCGGTGACCGTTTCAGGGTCGACCGGTCGTGCTTCGTTTTCGGGCGCGAAATATGAAGGCAATCTTCGCAGCTATTTGGACGGCGTATTTTCTGCAATTTCCAAACAGAATAATATTCAACTGACGCCATCAGGCGTTGAAACAATAACGGTCAATGGAATTCCTGCGATAAGAGGATTTGCAGAAGCTGCAGGTCAATCGGGAACGTTGGTGGTGAGTGTCTACGCTTATGAGTTTGCCAGTGACCAAGCCTTTCACATTTTTGCATTGACGCCGATCGCCAATCGGACAGAGCTCGACAGCTTATTTCAATCCGTGCGTCGCTTGTCGGCGCAAGAAGCGGCGATGATCAAGCCTCGGCGTGTTGACGTGGTCGTAGTGAAGTCGACCGACACGGTTGAGAAGCTTGCTCAGCGGATGGCCTATGACACGATGCAAACTGATCGGTTCCGCGTCCTTAATGGTCTGAAAGCAGGGGAAACCTTGAAGAGCGGCCAGCGCGTAAAGCTTGTGGTTTATCAGCAGTAGAATGACAAACGACGGCAATTTCTTGCCGCCGTCTTTTGTGCTTTGCGCCACTATCGGTGACAGAAAGGCTTACTTCATCGAAGTCTTTACGTTGTTGAACGTTTCGCTAACTTTTTCACCGAGGGCGGACATGGCCGTAACGGCAGCAACTGCGATGAGAGCCGCGATTAGCCCATATTCGATTGCTGTTGCGCCCTTGTTGTTTTTTAGAAACTCGCGAAAATTTGTCATGATTTGATCTCCAACTTTCAACGCCTTCTGTACTGAGCTCTCTCAAGCTAGATGAAAGATCGCGGGAGAAAGTTAAGGAATCTAAAACAGAATTCACGAGCGGCTATGCCAATAAAAAAGCGGCGGCAATTTCTTGCCGCCGCTCTTTATTTTTCGACCAACTTGCGATGGTCGCAACGCTTACTTCATCGAAGTCTTTACGTTGTTGAACGTTTGGCTGACTTTGCCGCCGAGGTTCGACATGGCGGTCACAGCAGCAACTGCGATGAGAGCAGCAATCAGACCATATTCAATAGCCGTTGCGCCCTTGTTGTTCTTAAGAAATTTGCGGAAATTCGTCATTTTAGGTCTCCTAGATTAATCACTTCAACTACCCGGTTGTTTCAAACTGACTTGATCCAACACCGTTTCGTCTAGTTTGAGAGTATTGAGAAACTCTTAACGCGACCGTTAATTTTTCAATGCTGCAACACCGTCGTTGCGACATTATTCCACATGCCTGTTGTTTTGTTTGCGACACCACGCACCGACGCAACAATCGCCAGCATGATCAAGGCCATGATCAATGCATATTCAACCGCGGTTGCACCTCTCCGGTCACCGCAGAAGCGATTTAGAAATGGTCTCATTTTTCGTCCCCATGCCCTCTGGTCAGAGCACAGGCGAGAGCATAGACCAATAAAAGTTAACGCTTCGTCACCGGGGATAAGGGCACAATGGCTGAACATATTCTGGCAGTTGTCGCTGCTGCATTGTTGGATGATGACGGCAAGGTTCTGGTGCAACGTAGACCCCAGGGCACTGATTTGGCGGGGCAGTGGGAATTTCCCGGCGGCAAGATTGAACAAGGCGAAACGGCTGAAACAGCTTTGGTCCGCGAGCTTAAGGAAGAACTGGGCTTAGATGTGGAGGTCGGTAGCCTGTTTCCCTTAGGATTTGCGACTGGGATGGCGAAGGATCGACCGCTGATTCTATTGCTTTTTGGAACACGGAGATGGAATGGCGTCGCAATACCCCTTCATGCTTCGGAGCTTCGACGGGTGAAGGTCGACGAGTTAAAGCGAATGCCAATGCCAGCGGCTGATGTACCTCTGATTGAGCAGCTAAGACATTATCTCAGCTGAGGCGCTGTCGCGCTGAGATAGACGGGGCAAACCGTCTCAGATACTTTTCCGCCCCCATCTCGCGCGCTGTCAAAAAGCTCTGCCCAAGCCGCAATTGTGCCGCGGGACAACGGGACCCGCGCCGCTAGGCTATTGCCTTGGCCATTTGCGCGAACATCCTTCAAAAGTCGAGATAGGCTTGAATAGCGGACATTAATCTCTTCCATATCTGCA
>DLOX01000291.1:16613-25867 GCA_002478575.1 Sphingomonadales bacterium UBA7473
GAGCCAGCAAGTCTCCCGCTGCTCGCACATCAATTTGCGGATGGACACGAGCAACTCCCGGTTCGACCATGCGAACCATTTGCCGCAGAAAATTTCCCGAGCCTGCGCCGGCAAAAGCGCCCAGAAAACGCCCCCCGGGTCTTAAACTCCGCCTGATCTGTATAAGCGCTCCGGGCAAATCATTGACGCTATCCAGTGTTCCGATCGCCAATATTGCGCCGAATGTGGCTTGATCAAAAGGGAGCAGATCTTCGGCGCAAACGATGGTGTCCGCGTCCAACGCGACCAGCGATGCGTGCACGTGTTTGTTGCTCATGCCCTTTGGCGAATAGCCGAGCACAAGCGTTGGTCCGTCCGGCCGTTCCAAACCTTCCAGCCTGGCGAACAACTCAGCAGCCATCGCTTCAATCAGCCAACGATCCTCCACTTCGGCGCGGACCGCTTGGCGCACTTGCCTTTCTCTTGCGGCAGCGCTGAATATGTCGCAAATATCCATGAATGAGACTCATAGCTCCTACCAGCCTGTTAGGCATTGAATTGATGGCATGACAAGCCTCGTCGCTTCCATTGTCGATTTTGCACTTCCGCATCGTTGTTTGGGCTGTGGGCTTGTCGTTGATAGCCCGGCGTCTTTATGTTTGCCCTGCTGGAACAAGTTAGATTTCATCACAAGCAATGGCTGTGCGAGCTGCGGGTCCATCGAGGTTGAAGAGGGGCTTGTTTGCGCACCTTGCCTCCAAAATCCTCCGTCCCATGATGGGGTGCGAGCCGCAACGATCTACGGAGAGGTTAGCAAATCGATCGCGCTCCGACTGAAACATGGTCGCAGGATAGGTCTCGCTCAAATAATGGCCAATTCCATGGAGCGATGGATCGCGAGTGAAACCGATGTTCTAGTCCCTGTGCCGCTGCATCGCTGGCGGCTGTGGTCCAGAGGGTTTAATCAGTCGTTGGAGATTGCACGGCATCTTGGGCGACAGAAACTTATCCGCGTCGAACCGTCGATCATGGTCAGGGTCAAGCGAACGCCTTCTTTGGGCGGGCTAGGCGCGAAGGATCGACAAACGGTTCTTCGCGGCGCAATCAAAGTTGACCCGAAACGCAGGGCATGGCTGAAAGGCAAATCGGTTGGGCTGGTCGACGATGTATATACGAGCGGCGCCACGGCAAATGCATGCGCGGCGGCACTAAAGAGAGCTGGCGCGAAGAAAGTCATAGTCTACACTTGGGCGCGCGTTTCCAAAACAAGCGATGGCTTGCATTGACAATGATGCTCGGCAACCACATTTGTGGGATAGATGGAGTTTCACATGGCGACGGTCGAAATTTATACAAAATGGACTTGCCCCTTTTGCGCGCGAGCCAAGGCTTTGCTCAATCAAAAAGGCGCTGCCTTTGAAGAGTTTGAGATCAGCATGGATCGTGAAAAGCTATCGGAGATGGTCGAACGGTCTGGCGGTCGCACGACTGTGCCTCAGGTGTTCATCGATGGTCAGCATATTGGCGGATCCGATGATCTGGCAGCGCTTGATGCCAAAGGTGGTCTAGAGCCTCTGCTCGCTGGTTAGCCTCGGTGCCGAGGATCGCCCTTTTGCAAATGTGCAGTGGGATTGATCCTGCACGCAACGCGGAGCAGCTCCGCCACTACGCGCGCCAAGCAAGCGCCAGTGGCGCAACGATTCTGTTCACGCCTGAAATGACGGGCCTAGTTGATCGAGACCGCAATCGGGCGGCGCAAAATATTGCAGCCGAAGAACAAGACCAGACATTGGCAGCAGCATGTGAAGCGGCGGCTGAATGTGGGATATGGATATCGTTGGGTTCTCTCGCCATTCGCGACTATGGCAGAGAAAGGCTCAGAAATCGGAGCTTTTTGATCAATGCCCGCGGCGAGATTGTGGCGCGCTACGATAAGATGCATCTGTTTGATGTAGATTTGCCTACTGGAGAAAGCTGGCGCGAGTCCTCTGCCTATGAGGGCGGTGTTTTGCCAATGATGGCGGACTCTCCACTCGGGCTGATTGGTCTCTCTATTTGCTACGATATTCGATTTCCGGCACTCTATCAGGCCTATAGCGGGGCAGGGGCGTCGCTTTTGACGGTTCCAGCAGCCTTTACCGTGCCCACTGGGAAAGATCACTGGCACTGTCTATTGCGGGCCAGAGCAATAGAAAATGCATGCTGGGTTATAGGGGCGGCTCAATGTGGTCAGCATGAGGATGGTCGGACTACATTCGGCCACTCCCTTGTCATTGATCCATGGGGCAATTTGGTATTGGATATGAAGGAAGGCATTGGTTTGGGATTTGCCGAAATTGATCTGGCTCTCGTTGATCAAGCGCGAGGGCGAGTGCCTGTGCTTGCACATCGCAAAGTGATCCACAAGGTGAACTCTTCGTCGTGATCGTATTCGATCTAAAATGTGCCGACTGCGCGTCGACCTTTGAAGCTTGGTTTGGAAGCTCCAGCGATTTTGAAAATCAAAAGAGCCGCAACTTGCTCTGCTGCCCGATCTGCAATGGGGCGGATGTGTCCAAAGCCCTTATGGCGCCCAATATTGGCGCAAAAGGGAATAAGAAGGCAGAAGTGCCAATGGTTGCGGCCCCGTCCGAGCCCCCAGCGGTTGCGGAGATAAAGGCCGCTCTCGCGAAGATTGCCGCCTTGCAAGCGGAAGCCATCAAAAGCTCGACATGGGTTGGCAGCAATTTCGAAACGCAAGCGCGCGCCATGGATGCTGGAACGATTGAAACCGCAAACATCTATGGCAAAGCGACGCCTGAGCAAGCCCAGGCCATGGCAGAGGATGGAATAGGCGTCATGCCGCTCCTCATTCCCATTGTTCCGCCTGAGGAGCGCAATTGACCTGAATGCGTCTGCGCGTGTATCCGGTCACCCGGCGCACCCGTAGCTCAGCAGGATAGAGCATCAGATTCCTAATCTGGGGGCCACTGGTTCGAATCCAGTCGGGTGCACCAAATTCAGGCGATTACCAAGCGCGCTTGCCAGTGGCTGTCAGCCGGATCGGTTCTACTTCTGCCGACTCTGCCTCATCATATTTCGGACGCTCATCGAGAAGTTCGCGGATCAAGGGCTGAAGCTTTGCGTCGTAACGCGCCAAGGTCATATTTCTCGCCGATGTGTCAAAATGAGTCATCAGATCAACGCCATTCCAGCGATGGAAGGCGCATGATGGCGGTTCAGCAACGATCATCGCGCGGCTGTCCGGCTCTTCGGGATTGATCGGACTGAAATCGAGCGCCACTTGCGGCGCAGATGACGCGCACACAGCCACTGACGTGCCCTTCCAGCTGGTCACAACTGGACGATGAACATGCCCGCAGATGATGGCTTTAATCTGTGTTGAGCCCTGAATGGCAGCCGAAAAGCGAGCGACCCAAGGTTCGTCAGACACTGTATTCATCCAATCAATGCCCACTTCGATCGGCGGATGATGCATTGCGATGATCGTTGGCACATCCGGCGCCTCTGCGAGCTTGGCGCGAAGCCAAGCTGCGCGGATTGAACAGAAGGCTCCACCATGTCGGCCTTCTTCAAGCGTATCGAGCACCAGCAGGCGGAGACCTTCTAATTCAACAACGTATTGAACGAAGCCAAAGGCGTTCGGCACATCAGGAAATTGCGCCCTGAATGGACCGCGAAGGTCATGATTGCCAAGCGCCATATGCACTGGAAATTCACAAGCAGAAAAGGCCTCTGCGACACGAGCATAGCTTTCTGCATCGCCATTGTCTGTGAGATCGCCCGTCACAACAAGCAGGTCCGGGCGGTTAGCCCCGTCATGCAAATGTGTCAGCAGCTCGTCCAACCGCTTGCGGTTAAACTCGTCTGGATTTCCCTGTTCAAACCCTAGGTGAACGTCTGTGATTTGCGCGATGAGCAAGATCTGACCCCCTTATACTGTATACTCAAACACCGGCCCGTCCCCCCAGACGGACCGGCAAAGGTGATCTTTAGTGAGTTGCCGAAGCAACCTGCACTTCTTGCGTTGAGCCCTCAACCAGAACATCCATCTGGTTTGAGCAGCCCTTCTGAAGGAGCGCTGTTGCGACGCCATCCAGTCCTTGCGCCGCGGTGCCAATGGTCACAGCCTTGACTGTGACAGGAGCTTTAGCGCCTGGAAGTTCAATCTTGAACTGCGCACCATCCGTGATGGGGAGTTCGGCCGTTGGCCAGGCGCGAACCGACTGACCTTGGCGGAAATCAACGACCACAGCTTTGCCGCCTGCAACCCCTGTAACAGTGATGTTGGCTGCAGCGCTATTGTCTGGGCGCCACAAGGACACAGTTGATGCGTCTGATACGCAGTGTGTGCCGCCCTTCGAGGCGTCAACATACCATACGTTCGGGCTGCGAGCGGGGCCGCCCCCAATGGCACTGCGTGTTGCTCCTGTGCGGGCCTGACGGGCGCCAGCATTGGCAATCAATTGCGAAAAGCCGGAGCCAGAAGCTGCGCCTGAACCGCCTACAGCGACTGTGCCTGGGCCCTTCAGAACACGCGTGCCACCTGAATCGAGGACCGTGACTACGTCACCCGCCTTAAGGGGAAGCTTAGCGTCTGATGCCAAGGGCTTGCCAACAGGAAAAGCCTTTGCAGATGGACCTGTCGAACGAACAACCATCGGGCCTGCAATAGCAGCGGAGGTTGCGAAAAGTGCTACAGCTGCACTTGTGAATATGCTTACTTTCTTAGTCGAGAACATAATAACCTCCTGTTTCCTGATTCTTCAAACGATACACTAATTGTGTTAAGGCCTTGTCTTCCGGTATGGTTTCTGATTTCTTTTCAAGCGCTTGGAGAGCATCGAGATCTCCCTGAACTGCGCGAGAAATGAGCTCAGAAAGAGCCTTGCGATCTTCGGCTGCCATGTCCGGTACGGGCTCAAAAATGCCGATCTTGGACGCGCGACCGCGCAACACCACATTGCCCATCGGCCGGAAGATATCGAGGTCGCACCGCTCAACAACCGTTTCGCTGACAAGGATGCGGGACTTGGTTTGCTTGTTGGCGGATTCAAGCCGTGCCGCGGTATTCATGCTATCGCCAAGTGCAGTATACTGAATGCGACCTTCGCCCCCGAAGTTGCCGACAATCGCTTCGCCATAGTGAAGGCCAACGCGAGTGACGCCAATAGCTGGCACGCCTTCGGGAACGGTCCTGCGGAATTCCTCGCCAGCCTCATGCATGGCTATTGCGGCTTTGACAGCGCGTTCGCAATCATCGGGACGGCTGATCGGAGCGCCCCAGAAAGCAACGACGGCATCGCCCACAAATTTGTCGATTGTGCCGCCATGGGCCAAGACCACTTCACTTAGCATATCGAGATAGCGGTTGAGGAGCTTGGCAACCATCGCTGGCTTGATCGCGTGGCTGAGTTTGGTGAAGCCTTCAAGGTCAGTGAAGACCACGTAAATTTCCCGCATTTCGCCACCAAGTTGAAGCGAGTCCGGGTCCTTCATGATTTCGGCAGCAACGTCAGCCGGCAGATATTTGCCAAGTGCAGATTGTGCGAACTTGCGTTGCTCTGCACCCAATGCGCGGGCCGCGGCTCCCACTATCGAGAAGCCAAGGAACCAGCCAACGATCCAACCAAAGCCGGGCAAGCCATAGGTTTCGAAATCAAGGCTCGACAGATAGAAGGGGATGCCGACAATAGCGATCAACTGGATCACCAAGAAGATGCCGGAAAGGGCAGGGCGCTTGTTGAGCGCTGCTGTCAAACCACCGGCCAGCACGGCCAGAAAGGCAGCGGCCCAAAGGATGGGTGTTGGGATTTCCTTCAAAAGACGGCCGTCCATCATCTGAGCAAGCATATGAGCGAAGAGCTCAACCCCCCAAATCTGCTTGCTTTCGCCCGCTTCCATAGAACGGCTAAGCGGCGTTTCGAAAATATCAGTGTCCTGAATATTGCCACCGATGAGGACATATTTGCCCTGTACCTGTTGGCGGAACATCTCTGTGGCCTCCGGTGATTCAAACAACGCATCTTCGCTGAACGTGTCGATTGGAATTGCGGCAAAGATCGGCTGATCCTTCAGCTCTTGGCGACGGAATGCCAAGCTGCCTGTATAGGTCGCAAATTCCGTCGCGCCCGGGTTCATCGCGTTGGGAATGCGCAAGGGCGAGCCAGGAATGACTTCGGCCCAGCGCCGCATCACATTGTCATTATCCGTGTGGATGACGATGCTGGTTGGACGAACCGCGCTGCCTTTGGCGATTTCGCGTTGGAAATTCTCAAGAAACTCTTGCTGTTCGAATAGGATCTTGTCGCTGGCTGTTTCAATTGATGCGTGCGCCAAAAATGTTGGCGTCTTCATCGACTGAAAGGCTTCGATGAGGAATTTGTCATCAGACTGAGGCTGATCGATAAGAATATCGATCCCGATGGCTTTCGCGCCCATGCCATCAAGCCGCTTCAGCGCTTTCGCCAGCGTAGTCCGATCAAGGGGCGATCGCTTGCCCGTCTTGATCAACGTCTGATCCGTGTAGGGCACCATCAGGATGCGATCATCCTGCTTCACCGTTGGCGCAGTTGCGATCATCCGCGCATCAAACAGCGCATGTTCGGCGTCGACAAACAGGGGCGCTGACCAGCTGAAGCGCGCGATCAATAGCGCGAGGATCAACCCCACGACGGACATCGCCGTCCGCCCCCAGCCAATCTGGCTGAACAAGCCGTTGAGTTTCTTCAAGATGCCGCCGCGTGCGACTTCTTCGGTTTCGTCAATATCAGACATTTTTGCCTCGCCTTCTAGGTCGATTATTTTTGAGCGTCGGCGGATGCGATTTGCGTCCGGGTTTCGCTGGTGATGGGCTTGCTGGCATCACCAACAATCGAGAACGCGCCCCAGTAATAGGGATGCGAGGTGAGCGGATCATCCATCAGACGGACTTGCGAGCGGCGCATGGATTCACCCACAGCGCTCTCCGTTCCCCCTTCATAAATGACAGACATCAGCTTGCGCGTGGCATCATAATCATCGGGGATGGGCCAATGGCTTGCAATGACCGAACGGGCACCGGCACCAACGAATGCACGCACCAAACCATCAAGAGCGAAATTGCCGCCCGTGGTGATGCCTGCTTCGCGTGTTGCCGCAAGCGTTGCTGCCCCAGCCGTATCGCATGCCGAAAGGATGATCGTGTCCGCATCCAGCTTCAGGTCAAAAATTTCTTTGAAGCTCAACAGTCCATCGGACTTTTGTTCACCAAAGGACGTGACCAAAGCGGGACGAGCAGGGCAGCCGGGTTTCGGGGCTGTCACAAGTCCATGGGTGGCGAATTGGATGATCCGAAAATCCTTCAGATCCGCCCGATCACGCAGCATCGTATCCGAATATTCGGCTTCGATAATCACTTCATTGCCGATGCCGCCCAACAGTTTTGATGCGAGTTTCAATTCGGCGGACGAGATCGGCTTGCTCCAAAGTGAGAGGCCCCAATCGCATGGGTCACGGCCTTCCTCGGTCTTTGGCGCATGAGCGAGCCGCTCTACGGGCGTATTCTGTCCGACGCCGAGATAACGCTTTTTGGCCTTTGATGGCGCGATGCGGCGGACATCAAGAAAGGACTGAGCAGACACTGCCGTCGAAACAACACGATCCCGCCCGAGCCAGGCGACGCCTGTGAAATCAAACTCATCGGGATTGCCACCCTTTTGACGTTCATTGTAAGCGTCCACACCTGCGCGTTCTGTCACGAGAACATTGGCGGGTAGTTTGAGGAGCGGACCATCTGGCTCGAAGATCAAGTGATTGACCTTCTGAAGGCCGCCTTCGAGCTTGCCGAACAGCAACGAGTACATTTTGTGGGACGCTTCGAGGTTGAACGGATTGGTTGTCAGCTGGTTCGCTTCCTCCACAACGATGCTGTCGCGGATTGTGTTGGTTAGCTTTTCAAGCTCTGTCTTGGTCGCATCAATCTCGAAGATTTTGGCGTCGCCATTGTGCGCGAAAATCGCATAGGTCGCTTCGCCAACGAAGAGCATCTTGTAATAAGCTTCCCCGGCCTCGAGCCCCTTCATCAATTCGTCAAGCGGCAGCGAGGAGTTTGACATCACACGGAATTTTGGAAAGGCAGCCAACTTGGCAAGAAGCGCTGTTTGTTCGGCGCCCGCCCGCTTGCGAGAGACTTGTGCCGCAGCCAAAGCATCATTGTCGGCAGGCGTCCGTGCCTCAATTGCAGTGAGCCGGCTGATCTCAACGTCATTTGCAACAATTTCGCGCGTCAGATTGACTGATTGGCGGAACAGGGCAGAGGCCTCATCGCTGCCACCCGAAAGTTCACGAGCCAGAACGGCTTGGGTTTGAGCAACCCCGGGACGAACCAGCGCTTGACTGGCCGCGAAGAAGTCCGTTTTCGCCGTTGGTCCGTTTTGTTTCACCAAGGCATCAAAATAGGGTTTGATCAGCGCGCGCATAGCGTCGCTTCCGCCGGGGATCTGCGAGGCTCTGTTGACCAACTCGCGATAGGTCTCGATGGCGGCGGTTTGTTCGCCATTGCGGGCTTGAACGCTCGCAAGACGTGCCCGAGCAGCCAATGTCGTTGCCGACTCTGGATATTCGGACATATATGTGGCCAATGCCTCGCGAAGATAGGTTTTCGCGGTTTCGGCATTGCCTTCGCTTTCGGCAATCATGGCAAGTTCAGTCGAAGCACTGGCAAGGATCCATGCCATGCTGCGGACTTGCCCGGCGCGAACTGAGGCAAAACTTTCTACGCTCTTGGCCAGCGCGGCTTTCGCGGCCGTTTTGTCGCCCTTCAATCGGAAAGAAACACCGCGGAGATAGTCGGCTTGCGCATCAAGCAAAGTGCCGCGCTCATTTTCGTTGAGCCGGGTCGATCCGCCGCCGAGGCGTGTCATCGCGTCATCATCGATCGCAAGCCGTTGAGCGAGTTTCTTGTCGATATAGCCTGCGGACAGCCGCTCGCTGAGCTTCGATGCCTCGGAAATGCGAGCGACTGGGGATTGAAGCGCTTCCAATGCCGCATCTGGTTTTCGCAGGTTGAGCTGATGCATGGCTCGCATGTTCCGGAACAACCGACCGAATAGGGGATCCGATCCATCTGCTGCACGAGACGCTTCTGCAAACAGTCGATCCGCTTCAGCCGCATTGCCAAGGTTTGACTGCTGCATCGCTTGGTTGGCGAGATATTCTGCGGTCTTTGCGGCACCACTTTCGTTCATCCGAGCACGACCGACGAGAGCTTCGAAAAACTCTGATGCCTCGGCATA
>DLOX01000291.1:25939-26643 GCA_002478575.1 Sphingomonadales bacterium UBA7473
ATGCGAACATAGCCAGCGGCGAGCGCCTGCTCCGGATCGAGGCTCGCCACTTGAACTCGAGCGAAAGCTGCTGGGTCGCCCGCATTGGTCGTAGCGACTGTAATTTCTCCCGAGGCCGGGCGATCATTCACAAGGGAGATTAGACCAAGCCTTAGCGCAGACTCATAGGCCGACAGACCTTCAACTGCGTAAAAAACACCGCCGCGCTGAACAGAGTAGGAGACATTATTGAGGCCTGTGCTTTGATCAAGGCAATCAGTCTTTAAAACACTTCCTAAGCCCTCAATTTGCTCGGCCTTGGAGGCTTCGCAGACCATTTTGCCGGTTCGGCCTTTTTCGAATTGAGCGGCAACGGCCTTGCCTCGCGCCTTTAGAGCAAAGGCCTTTCCCACTGGGGTCGCGGCATCTCTACAAACCAAGTCATAGGCGCGGTCAAACATTGTGCCAAAGCGTGGATCTTCTGACCGGCTCTGCGCGGTGCAAAGGACACCCTTGTCTCCCACTCGAAAGCTATCAAGCGCAGAGACACGGCCGGTTTCAGCCAAGGCAGAAACTGATGAGGAAGCTGCCAATGCGGCAACAAGAAGGGCTATGGCTTTGTTCATTTGGAGTCTCCAGGGATCCAGATGGTGGAGTTTCCGACGCCTGCGACAGGGTCACGGACGGGGAGCGGCTGAGTGAATGTCGAAGTATCAATCACGCTT
>DLOX01000291.1:26693-51873 GCA_002478575.1 Sphingomonadales bacterium UBA7473
TATCAATCACGCTTTGGATCATAACCTTTGGATCGGCTGTGCTGGCTTCAGACGCTTCTTTCTTCGCCTCTTCGGTCGCTTCGGCTTCTTCATCTTGCTGCTGAATTTCGGTGCCGATTTGGGTCGCAACACTCACCACCGCAGCGGGGGGTGCGCATATCGCGCCCACCGCACAGGGGATTACGGTTAGATTTGCACCAGTATAGCTGACACTATAATTTGCCGTTGCTGCAAGTGTGCCTTGGCCAATCGCATAGACACCAACAGATGAAGCGCTGGTTGCGGTGGTCGAGAGACTTCCAGTCAAAGCGTCACCATTCACCAGCCCATTTGCTGTAAATGTGAAGGCGGGATTAGCCTCATTGACGGCGCGTGTCGCCGCGTCCGCAACGACTGAAAGTGGTCGCGGGGTGACGCTTAGGTTTGCGCCAATATAGTTGACCACATAATTGCCAGAGGCCGTCAATGTCCCTTGGCTGATCGCGTAGCTGCCAACATCTGACCTTGTCGATGCAGCAGTATCGAGACCGCCCGTCAGGGCATCTCCATTGACCAAACCAACTACCGCGTAGGTGAAAGTAGGATTGGTATCGCCATAAACGCGGCTCGCGGCATCTGCGACGACCGACAGCGGACGGGCTGTGATGTTTAGTGCGCCATCCACAAAGGTCACTGCATAGTTGGCGGACGCGGCCAGCGTCCCTTGGGTCGTTGCATAGGCCCCAACATTGGATGCGCCATTGGCAACCGTCGCCAGTGCTCCGCTTAGTGTGTCGCCATTCACAAGGCCTGCGCCACCCACTGTGAAGGTCAGCGCGGGGTTGGCATCACCATAGAGACGAGCGAGCGTATCGCCTGTGACGGTGATTGGACGAACCAAGATGTTGAGGTTAGCGCCCGTGTAGCTGATCGTATAGTTTGTATTGTCCAGTGTGCCTTGATTGATGGCGAAGGCACCGACATTGGATGTCAGCGTTGCTGACGTGTCCAAAGCACCCGCCAACGTATCACCATTGACCAGACCTGAAGTTGTATAGGTGAGGGCAGGGTTAGCGTCACCATACAGGCGGCTCGCCGCATCTGCGGTCACCGACAGCGCACGCGGAGTAACGCTAAGGTTCGCGCTCGTGTAGCTGATGGCATAGTTGGCCGATGCTGCGACCGTGCCTTGAGTGATGGCATAGGCGCCAACATTCGAAGTCACAGTTGCGGCACTATCAAGTGCGCCTGTCACGGTGTCACCGTTCACAAGGCCGGTCGCCGTGTAGGTGAAGGCGGGGTTTGCATCGCCGTAAATTCGGCTCATCGCATCGGCGACGACGGAGAGTGGACGAACGGTGACGGTCAGGTTTGCACCGGTGTAGCTCAACACATAGTTGGGTGAAGCGGCCAAGCTGGCTTGATCAATGCTGTAGGTGCCAACATTCGATGTGATGGTTGCCAGGCTGTCCAACGCGCCCGTCAGTGTGTCGCCATTGACGAGGCCCGTCGCGGTGTAAGTGAAGGCTGGGTTGGCATCGCCGTAGATGCGGTTCGCTGCATCGACCACCACGGAGAGCGGGCGAGCATTCACATTCACTGCGCCATCAACATAGGTCAGTGCATAGTTGGTGGAGGCCGCCAATGTTCCTTGGGTTGTGGCATAGGACCCGACGTTCGATGTGCCATTGGCAAGCGTATCAAGGGCACCAGTCAAGGTGTCACCATTGACGAGACCTGCGCCACCCACTGTGAAGGTCAGCGCTGGGTTGGCATCGCCATAGAGTCGAGCGAGCGTATCACCGGTGACGGTGATTGGACGAACCAAGATATTGAGGTTCGCGCCTGTGTAGCTGATCGTATAGTTTGTGTTGTCGAGCGTTCCTTGGTTGATCGCGAAAGCACCGACATTGGATGTCGCATTGGCCGTCGTATCCAAAGCACCCGCCAACGTATCACCATTGACCAGACCTGTAGCCGTGTAGGTTAGGGCAGGGTTGGCATCGCCATAGAGACGGCTTGCTGCATCTGCGGCCACCGACAGAGCACGCGGAGTGACGCTAAGGTTCGCGCCGGTGTAGCTAATCGCATAGTTGGCCGATGCTGCCACTGTGCCTTGAGTGATGGCATAGGCGCCAACATTCGAAGTCACCGTCGCTGCGCTATCAAGTGCACCTGTCAAAGTGTCACCGTTGACCAATCCAGTCGCTGTGTAGGTGAGCGCCGGATTAGCGTCACCGTAGATCCGGCTCATCGCATCGGCGACGATGGAGAGCGGACGAACAGTGACGGTTAAGTTCGCACCCGTGTAGCTCAACACATAGTTGGGTGAAGCGGCCAAGCTGGCTTGATCGATGCTGTAGGTGCCAACATTCGATGTGACCGTTGCAAGGCTATCCAATGCGCCCGTCAATGTGTCGCCATTGACGAGGCCCGTGGCGGTGTAAGTGAAGGCTGGGTTGGCATCGCCGTAGATCCGGTTCGCTGCGTCGACCACCACAGAGAGCGGGCGAGCATTCACGTTCACTGCGCCATCAACATAGGTCAGTGCATAGTTGGTTGAAGCCGCCAAAGTTCCTTGGGTTGTTGCATAAGCCCCGACGTTCGATGTGGCACTAGCGAGCGTATCAAGAGCCCCAGTCAAGGTGTCACCATTGACAAGACCTGCGCCACCCACTGTGAAGGTCAGCGCTGGGTTGGTATCACCATAGAGCCGTGCGAGCGTATCGCCAGTGACGGTGATTGGACGAACCAAGATGTTGAGGTTCGCGCCTGTGTAGCTGATCGTATAGTTTGTGTTGTCGAGCGTGCCTTGGTTGATGGCGAAGACGCCGACATTGGATGTGACCGTTGCCGAGCTGTCCAAGGCACCGGTCAATGTGTCGCCGTTTACAAGGCCTGTAGCCGTGTAGGTGAGGGCAGGGTTGGCATCGCCGTAGAGACGGCTTGCTGCATCTGCGGCCACCGTCAACGCGCGCGGAGTGACACTGAGATTCGCGCCAGTGTAGCTGACGGCATAGTTTGGAGATGCCGAAACTGTGCCTTGGGTGATGGCATAGGTGCCAACGTTGGAGGTAACAGTCGCCGCGCTGTCGAGTGCGCCTGTCACAGTGTCACCGTTCACAAGTCCAGCACCGCTCAAGACATAAGTGAAGGCCGGATTGGCATCGCCATAAATGCGTGAGCTTGCATCAGCTGTAATGATGATCCCACGTGGCGTTACGTTCACAGCGCCATCCACATAGGTCAGCGCATAATTGGTCGAAGCAGAAAGCGTGCCTTGTGTGGTTGCGTAGCTACCCACGTTTGACAGCCCATCGGCGAGCGTTGTTAGCGATCCGCTGAGTGTATCGCCATTGACCAGACCAAGCCCGCCCACCGAATATGTCAGGGCCGGGTTAGCATCGCCATATTGGCGGGCAATTGTATCGCCAGTGATTGTGATTGCGCGAGCGAAAACGCTGAGGTTTGCGCCGGTATAGGCCAACGTGTAATTCGGCGAAGCAGCCAAAGTGCCTTGGTCGATGGCATAGATGCCAACATTTGACGTGTTATTGGCGAGACTGCTCAGTGCCCCGGTGAGTGTATCCCCGTTCACCAAGCCAGCGCCGCCGACGGTGTAAGTGAAGGGGGAGTTGGCGTCACCATAGGGGCGATTTGCGGCGTCCGCCGTCACCGTTATGGGCCGCGGATTGATGGTCAGCGTATCACCGACATAGGTGATCGCGTAATTGGGATTGCTCAGCGTGCCTTGCGTGATTGCATAGGCGCCAATGCCGGAAAAGACTGTGGCCGTGGTGTCGAGTGACCCACCAAGCACATCAGACCCGAGCAGGCCAACCGCATTGAAGGTCAGCGCAGGATTTGCATCGCCATAGAGTCGAGAAATCGGGTTTGCTGTAACGGTCAGTGGGGCAGGCGTTATCGTATGAGTTCCGCTGGGCCCCGCGATGAGATCATAACCCACCTGATTGGAGGATAAGCCGCCGACATAGGATACAACATAGACCCCAACATTCGGGTTAAGGCTGGACGGTATGGGCGAACCAAAAATCCTGCTGGGATTAGCGTAAACTGGAACAACCGGCGCCACTTGGACAGTCGTATCATAGACCTGAGTCGTATTGCCGGGAGAAAGAAGAAGTGGTCTTAAAAATGCTTTGAGCAGCGGTCCGCTCGCACCATTGTACATCCGCCAGACATTGTTCTGCCCACCGACGGTGTCGATTGACCACCCCACGAAGCTGGATGACTGCTGAGTTTGGGCAGTTGTTAGGCCGTCGATGGCTCCGCAGTTCGTGCCATCATCCGTCCCGCACGCGACACCTCTGCCGCTTGTTTGTGTGTCCCAATAGCTATTGGTTGCCGTTGCGAGCACAGCGTTCGTGCCGATCAAGCCGCCCGCATTGGTGCCAGCCACGGGTCCGTTGGCGAAGCTGAAACCAATCGTTCCAGCGTTAATGCCTACAAGGCCTCCAGCCGTATTTGCGCCGGTTACGTCTACTGAAGAGTATGACTGAGTAATGGTCCCAATATTGTTGTTTTCGCCAACCAAGCCGCCAGTGGCGACGCCTGTGCTATTGATCGTGCCTGTTGAGAATGAACCCGTAATCAAGCCATTGTTCGTACCAGCCAGCGCACCGACACGGCCTGTTCCGCCAATCATCTGAACATTGACAAGGCCCAGATTGCGGATCGTGCCGTTGGTTGTGCCAAAAAGACCAAGATTGCTGGTGCTTGGGCGGTTCATGTAGAAGTTGGAAACGACATGACCGGCACCATCAAGCGTGCCAGTAAACGGCGTCACGCCGTTGCCGATCGGAATGAAACCTGGACCGCCGAGCACTGTGCCGCCCTGCTGAAGTTCGAACGCCTTTATGTCGAAGGCGAGCTTGTAGTTGCCCGCTAGGTCATTTCGAATGAACTGAAGCTGATGCAAACTACGGACGGTGTAGGTGCCATATTCGGCCTTTGTAATTTCCCAAATGCCGATCGGGCGAGATTCGCCTCCGAAGTTTGTCCAGTTCGCGTCGTTGAAGTTCAGATAAGACTCTGGATCAAAAGCATAATTTGGTGCAGCCGACTGTGCCGGATCGCCAGTGACTGCGTTGAGATTGGTGATGACACCAAGGTCCGAACCGAAACCGTTGGCCTGACCACTTGTGTGATTGTCCCAATAGCTATTGCTTATTGTGCCTTGGTTGGAGCCGACAAAGCCGCCGACTTCGGCTGCCCCAATAACGGCACCCGACGAATAGCTCTCGGAAACACTTCCTGCTCCTTCAACAAAGCCAACAAATCCGCCGACGCTCAATGCGCCGTTAACATCGCCGACGGAATAAGACCGAGTGACTGAGCCGGCCCGAATATAGCCAACCAGACCGCCTACGCCGTGGATATTGGGGCCGCCCAAAACGCTTCCCGTCGCATAGGATTGATCAATGACGCCGTCGCTAAAGCCAACAAGGCCCCCGACGCCGCGGTTCGAGCCGTCTAAGGTCACATTGCCGGTTGCCCATGAGCGGAGAATTGTGCCGCCATGATAGCCGACCAAGCCTCCTGTAGAGTGCGGTCCGCCAATATTGATGACAGTTCCGGATGCCGATGAATCCATGATGATGCCGCCGGGTTCAACATGGCCAATCAGCCCGCCAATATCACCGCCCGCGGACGTAGACACATTGACGGATGAATGAGCATTGGCAACCGTCGCGTTCACGATGACGCCAGCTAGTGAGCCGACGTTCGAACCGGAAGACGTTACACTGCCGTCAGATAGAATGACGTTGCGGATTGAACCGCCGGTTGCCCATCCAAAGAGTCCGACATTGCCGACCATATTGTTGATAAACAGATTACGAATGGTGAAATTCTGACCATCGAACTTCCCGGTGAAACCAACCCCACCGACCGGATTTCCTCCTGCGTCTACGCCGATGGGCGCAAAGCCAGTGCCGCCGTTGGCCGAGGCAAGTTCGCCCAGATCAATGTTACGTGCGAGTGCGAAGCTCTGGTTCAGGAAGCCGCCGATTGACTGCATCTGCGTCGCATTGTGGACGAGCTGATAGGCTGTCAGCGTGCCGGAGAGAATGTTCGAAGAATAATCCGTCGCCGTCCCAAAACTTGCGGGGTTGTGATAGATGTCGACGGATCCGCCGCCTTGCAAGTCGATACCAACGCCGCCGCCAAAGTTAACAGTCGCGCTGGTCGAGCCTGCATTGCCGGCGCGGAAAACAAGAGATGATCCGGAGCTTGTGTTCGTAACGCTTGCATTAACGGCGACATTGTTGGCAGCCGATAGCGTCACATAGAGAGGATTGACGGGGGCAAGCAGATTGCCCGCCAGCGTCACGTCGCCTGCAGATCCTGTCATTGTGCCGCCCAGCACAATACGGCCTGTTCCGCTGGTTTCGAACAGGGCGTTTGTTACGCTGGTCTGCCCTTGGACATCGCCCGTTCCTCCTATCGCTTCATTGGCGAGAGTGACGTTGCCTGTGCTCGTTGCGATTGCCACGTCGGCATTTTTCGCACGGATCATGGCGGTTCCGCCAATGGCATCACCGCCTGAGCTACCACTGGTATTGCCCCCAAGAGCACGAGTCTGAAATTGGACGTCACCGGCAAAGGCGATGCTGGCGCCGTTTACTGCGGTCAGTTCTGCAGTTCCTGCGAATGCATCTCCGTCTCCGGTGCTGGTGCCGCTGCTGGCAAATGCATTCACTTCAAAGTTGGCGCCATTTGTTGCTGAAATGGTGCCGCCCTCGGCCACAAGAGACGCGAGCCCGCCATATGCGCTCGCCGCCGCACCGCCCGATGACGCCTGTCCGTTTGCAGCAAAGGCGATGTCGCCCGCGACAGTAAGTGTGCCATCGACACGGACACGCGTCTGGCCGCCGCGCGCAGTGCCAGCTCCATCGACATCGCCAGCTCCGCTTGCTGCGCCCGCGAATAGAGCGACGCTACCCGCAGTAGCGTTGAAGCTGCCACCCGCAATGTCTAGGATCGCACTGCCACCCGTCGCAAGGCCACCTTCGCCAATCCCGGTGCCAGCATTGCCTCCCGTGGCAGAAGCGTTGAGGATGGTGCCCATAGCGCTGTTGTTGACGATCTGCTGCCCCGCGCCTGTGATCCGGAGGTCAACAGTGCCGCCCGTGCCATTACCGCCATAGCTTCCCGCAGAGGATGCGTCGCCGCCGGTCCCACTCGCATTGAGATCAATCCCGTTGAAGAACGGGCCGCCTGCGCCGCCGCCGATGTTGGTTTCAATGCGGCCCGTTGCGCCAACCGTTTTTACGTCAATGAAGCCGCCAACTGCATTGCCTGCATCGCCAAGCGAGGTCAGGGCATCGCCACCGCCTGCACTTGCGTCGACACTCAAACCATAGTTGCCGCTGGTCGAGATTGTTGCATTTTCGGCGAAGACATTGGCGTTGCCGCCTGTTGCATTGCCGCCGCGGCCACCATTGCCGCCAACAGCATCGGCCACCAGCTTGATGCCAGAACCACTCGAACTGGTGACGCTAATATTGCCATCGGTTGCGAGCAATTCTGCTGTGCCGCCTGTTGCATTGCCGCCGGTGCCATTATTGGCCCCTGCAGAACCTGCGGTCGCGCCAGAATCAACATTGATTGTGAGGCCCGCAGAAATCGCCGAGCCAGCGCCGAGGGTTTCAATGCGAACGCCGCCGCCCTGAGCATCGCCCCCAAGGTCGCCAGTCGAATCACCGCCAGCGCCGCCAACCGCCCAGGCCGCAGCTGCAATGTCGCCCGTTGTCGTGGTAATCGTTCCGCCATTGGTCGCGCTGATTAAAACAGTGCCGCCAAATGCAGTACCGCCAGTGCCGCCTGCCGATGCGTCAGATCCTTGCGCTCTTGCTGACACGTCCAGCGTGTTGGCAATCGTGATCGACCCGCCAGCGGTCGTCACATTGGCTATGCCGCCAACCGCAATGGGTGCGTTGGTGTTGGTGTTTTTGGCTGAAACTGTCGCGAAGCCAGCGGTGAGGCTGGTTCCCACTCCGCCCGCGGCCAAGAGGGCTTGGCCCGCGATGCCGTTGGTTGGTGCATCTGCGCTTACATTGACCCCACCAGCAATGGTTACGGCACCTAGGTCAGCGCGCACGGCTGCACTTGATGCTGCGCGAACGCTCAGATTAGACTCGAAGTTGATGTTTGGATTGCCGGCGGCCACATTGTCCGCAACGGTCGCGTTGGTCATCGAACGGACGATGGTGTTCGATGTGTAGTTGCCTCGTGAGACTGTGATATCGGCACTGCCAATTCCGGCTGGTGTCGCGACGATTGGATCGCCAGTGCCAGTGTCAGCAATATTGTGACCTGCGGAAAGAACAATGGTATTGCCAACGAGGCTGGCAGCTCCGGCAACATCAAAGCCAATTGATCCACCCGATTCAATGGCCATTGAGATGGCGTTGTTCTTTGGGACAGCGACCATATAGACACGACGGAACTCGCCGATGCCAGCAGCATCAGGTCCACCAGTGCTTCCCGTGTGAGAGAAGGTATTGGCTGAAACTTCTGAGCCTTGGTTTACGGTGATGTTGAACAGGCCTTGGCTGTCCACAGCGAAGTCAGCACTTTCTGCCGCCACGAGCGCAACAGAACCTCGCGCGCTGATCAACCCATCCTGTTTGATACGCGGGGCAATGGCGACGACATAATTTGATTGGCCAACCGATTCTGCTCGAATTTCTGCTCCGGCTTGGATCTCAATGGCAGATGTGCTGCCAGCCGTGCCTGTAACACCAAATTGACCTTGCACAGGCATAAAGTCGTTCGAACCATCGACGTTCAGCTCGCTGGTTGAGAGGAGCAAACCGCCAACGTTGAACCTAGCGGTGCTCCCAATCAGAAGACCGCCGGGCGAATAGAAAAAGACCCGAACATTGCTGGCGCTGTTAACTGTCCCGTTGAACGCCACGGAGCGACTAATGTCGGTGGGGATGATGCGATTGAGCACCGTGTAAGGACCCGATGCACCAGCATCACCAGTATAGTTGACGATGTTGCCGCTTGGGAGAAAGTCGATGGGACCGCCGCCGGTCGCTGTATCGGTTGGCGTCCAGGTGATGGTCGCCCGCTCACTTGTGTTGGGCAAGTTCACATTGGTCGTGCCCGGCGTGGAGACATCAATCGTCGCGCTGCCATGCGTGACAGCCCCTGTGCCCGCAAATCCCTGAGCGCGTGCGGACTGCGGCGTCCAAGCCAGCAAAGTGCCAAGCGCGAGAAGTGAAGCGCTGGAAACAGCACGGACGAGAATAGTGGCAGCCATTATTTGTCACTCCAAGGGAGGATGTTGGTGGTAAGTGAGGCGAGGAAACGAGGATCGCGGCGTTTCGTCTCGCCGGGGAGTATCGTGCGCGGCAGGGCCACAGACAGGTCAAGCCGTGCGCGCGAAGCAATGCCGATCCGCATCCCACCGCCGATTGATCTCAGCTTTTGAGGGTTGCGAATAGGAGAGGCGCGATCCCAAACCCAAGCATTGTCTGCAAAGACATAGGGCTGAACGTCAAAGATGCTCTTAGGGCTGAGGCGGAATGTATCGAGCTTCACTTCGGTTTGGAAACCGGCTCCGCGATCGCCCACAATCGAACCGGGATCAAATCCGCGGCCAATTGAATAGTTGCCGGTTGAGAATTGCTCAAACGCAAAAAGAGCCGAAGAGCTTGTCTGGACGCGGGGGGAGAAGCTCACTGTGAGTTTCCGGATCGGACGCAGCTCTACATTGGCAGAGGCGCGGAATACCGTTGCCGTTGGGTTTCCGTCGATCAGGCTGGGGCCTATAAATGAGGGCAGAGAGCAGATCGCGAGGTTCTTGCCGCAGTTCAAGCTGGCGCCCAGAATGTCCAAGCCTTTTCTGGCTTCAATCGATCCATTCATGCGCCAGCCAACATTGCCACTGGGGCCAACGCCCTTCAAATCAACCGCATCAGCATCAAGACGGAGATAACCGACCCTGACCCGGTCTTCGCTTAGTGGTGCGCCCGCAAAGGCCACGCGCTGATTGATCAGGTCAACACCCAAAGCGCCGCGCAATGTGAAGGCTTGGCGACGGATGAACGGGTAGCTGGCCTCTGCGTTCAGAAACAAAGTACGCGCGCTAACGTCTGGAATGGTTGGGCCCAAGTCGGGTTTGGTCCAAGCATAGGTCATGCGCCCGCCGAAGCGCAGGCCATTCTTTCCAATCAGAAAGTCATGCCCAAACTGAGCGATATGCTGTTCGCTGAAATCACTTGTGCTATAATAAGCGAGCATCGTGCGATCGCCCATGCCGGTCAGTCCGTTAAAGACCGCGCGGACTTGGCCGCCAATGCGACCAGTGCTTCGCGTTCCAAGATTCTGTGTGCTGAAATCAACCGTGAATGGTGTGCGCCGCAGCGTGACTTCACCAATCATTTCGCCAGCGCCAGTGCCTGCCGGTTTCAGGGCGAGGCGGACTTCATAGCCTGGAATATCCCGAGCCAAGAGGAGATAGCGTTCGGCGCGGTAACGATTGAACAGCTCACCATCGGCGAGCTTGGAGAGAAAACCTTCCAGCTGTCGCTCATTCGCACCAGCGTTACCGACGACGCGGATGGAGGTCACTTTGGCATAGAGAACCTCGAAGGCCACAGCGCCTTCTTCGATCTTCTGGGTAGGGACCTGAACCGCCGCAATATAGCCCATGGCGCGGAGCTTCGTCGCAGCAGCATCGCGGATACGACAGACAACTTCGATGGGCTGTTCTGTGCCAATATAGTCAGAATAAGTGGAAGCGAGCTCAGCGGCGGGGACGGGCCCCAAATTGCGGAATGATGCGGAGGTAAGCTTGAGTTTGATATTCTGATAGGCAGGATCGTCTAACGCGCAGGGCGAGCGTTCAACATCGCCCTCGACCTTCAAGCGCGGTTTGGCTGTTTCCTTGGTTGCTGGAACAGGATCAATATCTTCGCGGGTTGGCGTTGGCACTGATACTTGCTGAGCGAGGGCAGGCGAGGCGCAGACAACAGCGATGCCAGCCAGCAGACCAGACCTAAGACGCGAACTGCCGATATGGCCTTTGCGCCGCGCCTCCGCAGACTTCGCCCCCATGGATTTTCCTTCCGCCTGTAACTCGATGTAACAGCGGAATTAGGCGAACATCCCTAACGTCTGGTTAAGTATCAGAAGGAATTGGGATTATTTTCACTTAGGTCGCTCTTGCTGGCTGGGGCTGGATCCGGCGATAAATTCCCGTTCTTCATCCCGAAATCCACCCTGTCTCAATCTAAACCGAAGGGCAGTGCGACGATCCAGATCGATAGATAGATTGACATTTTGAGCATATTATGTTCTATTTTGATGATGATCATTCTCTCATCATCTTTCCCCAATTTTCGTTTGAACAATGGGCGGGGCTGCCGCTCTGGGGGTTCGTTTGTTGGCCGCGGTAAGCTTCGGCTTCAGGATCAAATTCAGTGTGAAGTTACGCGATTTTCTGGGACTTCTGGGGCAAGCCTGTTAGCCATGATGGCGCAGCACATGCGATCTCGCAGGCGTCTTCTTTCAACATGGCCAACGCTGATGGGCAAGCCGTTCAAAATCGGATTTCACTGTTACCTTCGGCAGATTTCCGCCATTTTTGAGCAGACCCAGAAGAGCCCAATGCCGATCAACCCCAGATGACTTTAGAGTGAGTCGGTGCTGGCAATTACCAATCGATCAAAAGTCGCTCAAAGCTAACTGCCCGAGTAATCGATATCGAAGCCCATCGCAGCAAACCAACGCCGATCCTTCTCAGCGCGCACGGCGCCTTGCTGGAGCACGATGGTGCGAACGGTTGCGCGCGATGTCGCCTCGCCATCCTTGGCTAGGGTGAGCAAGAGTTGATCAATAGCGTCTTGGATTGCGGCCGCGCGTGCTTCGCTAAGAGTGACAGTGGTGTCCGTCAGCAACCCTTTGAGGGCAGCCGTCGCGCCAGTCGTCTCTGAGCCGCCCTTTGCTGTTGCGGCAATGTCCGTGCCCATCCGTTCCAAGTCCGCCACTTCTTCTGCCAGAAACCCCGGAGCGGCGTCCATTTGAGCAAGGATGATTTGTATATGACCCATTGCGAGCATGACCTGCTCTTGGGCAAGGCTCGCCTCTTTGGGGAGGGCAGGGAGAACTACGCCATTCAAGGCGCGGACGACGCTGCCGAGGCGGTCTTTGACGGAGGGGTTCATGCGGGCGCTCCTTCAGACAGCAATTTGGCAAGATCAGCAACGAACATTGGGCCAGTCGCTGCGAGGAAGGTCAACAGGATGTCTTGATGGTTATGCTGTTCGCGCGCGGCTCGCATGCCCAATGCCGAGACGAGGATATAGCTTTTCCAATCGTTGAAGACCTTGAAATAATGAAGCGTTTGGCGGTTCACTCGGTTGCCGCTTGCTACTTCATAGGCAGCGATGAAATCGTCTTCACCATCAAAAATGTCGCTTACCCGGAACACACCATCGATACGCGTTCCGAAGACAGGTTGAAGCAGCCAGCCGAGATCGGCGTGGAAATCGCCAATGTAACTCATTTCCCAATCGAGCATGGCTGTGACTTTGCCCGTTGCTTCTTCGAACAAATAATTGCCCGTGCGGAAGTCACCATGGACGAAGCAGAGCTTCTCGCAATCGGGGACATTTTCTTCGAGCCATTGAGTGGCGAGGCGAAGCACGGGTTCGCGAACAAGCGCATCTTGCTCCAACAATTCCTTCCAGAAATTGATCAGCCAGCGCGTGGCTTGTTTCGAGTCCGCAGTTGGTGCAGCATAGGAAGGCAAGTCCGCGCTCGCCCAATCGAAATTGTGAATTTTGGCGAGCATATCGAGATATTGCGGGCGAATTTGCCCCCGCAGCGGATCGCCGAGCACGGTGCCAAGACCAGTTACTGACAATGTCATTGTGCTTGGTTTGGGGCTGCCTGAGACCAATTCCATAATGACAGCTGGCCGTCCGAAATGATCACCTTCAGCATCAAGCCAGATCGGGCGAGGCACCGGGATCACGCCCTGCATCGCGAGCAGGATTTCATATTCGCGCTGACGGCTGGTTTCGGTAATACCTTCCATCGGGTCCATTCTGAGGACGTAGCGCTCGGGTGTTCCGCTCGGACGGGTTAGTGTGAAGGAAAACTGCTCCTTGGACGCTCCGCCGCCCAGCCTCGCGACTTGGCTTACCGCTGCACCGGGCGCTTCAGATTGGAAGAAAGCACTGAGCAGACCAGCCACCGCTGCGTCAGCCTGAGGCTCATACGGCGGTTGACTGCGGCGAAGCTTCCGGGCCTCCAAAAGGGCCGCGAGATGCGGTTCTGTATCGATCACAAGTGCGCTCCTCTCTGCTCGGTCTTTGGTCACTAAAGTGGGGCAGGGCGAAGCAAACCTCGCCCTGCCTTTGCTCTTAGAAGCGGGCTGTTACATCCACACCAAAGGTGCGCGGTGCGCCTCGTGTGAAATAGTCCTGATAGAAGGCATTCAGGTTCAGCCCATACACATAGTAGAATTTATTGGTCAGATTCTTGCCCCAGACGCTGACCGAATATTTGTCATCCAGCGTATAGGTCGCGCGTGCATTGACCAACCAATATCCAGGATTGCCGCACGCAATTTCGCGAGTCGCTTGCAAGACCAAAGTTCCCGTCCGAGGGCGGTCGCAGGGGTTTTGGCCGTAATTGCCAAAGGGATCGAAGAAATATTTTCCCATATATTGCGTGTCACCACGCAACACGAGCTTGCTCCGTCCATTGTCAATCGCGGTCAAGTCAAACCCGGCTGAGAAGGTCACCTTTGGCGCGTTGGGGAAGCGATTACCATTGATGTTGAGCGTCAGACTCGATGGATCGGTTGGATCAATCGTATTGCCCTTATACTTCGTGTTGAGATAACCGAACGAGGCATCAAAACGCAGCGGCTCAGCGACTTGAGCCGCCAATTCGGCTTCCATCCCATACACTCGGCCAGAGGCGGAGCGAAGGAAGGAGGTCGCCCCGATGATCTGGGCGATCTGCTGATTCGAATAGTCATAATAGAAACCAGCCAAGTTCAGCTGGATGCGATTGTCTGCAAATCGGGTTTTGAGGCCCGCTTCATAGGCATTCACTTTCTCAGGCTCCAAGAAATAGACTTGGCTGACATCTTGATAGGCAAGGCCATTGAACGTGCCTGCGCGATATCCCCGGCTATAGCTTGCATAGCCCAGAATCTTGTCAGTGAACCTATAGTCCAGCACGACGCGGCCAGTGAACTCACCGGTCTTGCGCTTCTGGTTCACGCGGGGCAGGCTGGCGTTGTAAGGGAAGCTATATGGCACGAGGCTTGCGATCACGCCGGTGCCGCCGAGATCATAAAGCAAGGTCCGCGCGTTGCTATATTTCACCTTATCCCATGTATAGCGCAGGCCCATGGTGAGGGTTAGCGCATCGGTGATTTCATAGGCTGCTTCGCCATAGATCGCCTTTGATGGCCGGGAGATGGTGAACTCTTGGTCCGCAAGGATGGGACCAAAGGGCGCTGCTCCTGCCGCCGCACAAGCCGCTTGCGCTGGGGTTCCGCCTGCTGAGTTGGTTGTCGCCACATCATATTGGAAGGCCGCTAGTGAGCGCGCATCAAAGAAGCCGCCGGGGTTGATCACGATCGGAGCGCAGAAGCCTGGCGATGTCGGCGTCAATGCAGGATTGACCGCAAAGGCCGGAACCGTCCGCAGTGAGTTTCCAACGCCGATGGGGATATTGTTGAAGGCGGCTGGAACGCCAGCACCGCGCAGCAATGGCCGCAAGAAGCCAAAGAAGTCCGGCTGGTTCTGTGTGTCGATTGTGTCTTTGCCATAGTAGAGGCCACCAATCAGTGAGAGGCGATCCCCTTCATAAGTGAGGCGCAGATCCTGATTGAAATTCTTGCTCTGCGAATTGTAACGGATCGAGCAAATGTCGATGGGCGATCCATCGCAATCAAAGGGCGAAAGGCGATATTTGCCTTTGTCATATCCCGTGATCGATGTGAGCGTCAGATTGTCGCTAAGCTCGGCCTCAATGTTGAGCGAAAGCCCACGCGATGATGTAAAATATTCACCTGCTTGCTCGGCCTGGATTTCATTCTCTTTGAGCAACCGACCGCCCAGCTCTGGACGCGGGGCAAAGCGGGAATAGCCGCCTGCATTAGTCCGCCCGGCGAGATAGCCGATCCCATAAGGCACATCCTGACGCGGATCATTTTGCGCGATATACCCCTTCAACGTAATGTCGATGGTGTCAGTTGGCTTGAACCGGAAGGTCAAACGACCGGCATAGCTGTCGCTGTTCGCGAAATCATTATTGAGCGTGGGGTTGAACGTATAGCCATCGCCTTTTGTACGGGTGAAGGCGATGCGGACGCCGGCCTTGTCGGGCGACAGTGTGGCTTCAAGCGCACCTTCGGCTTTGAACGTGCTATAATTGCCATAGCCGACCGTCAGATAGCCATTTGTGCCATCAAGGTCTGGACGGCGAGTGATGAAGTTGATCGCGCCGCCTGTCGTGTTGCGGCCATACAGCGTTCCTTGCGGACCGCGAAGCACTTCAACGCGCTCAAGATCGTAAAGCTGTTGACCGTGGCTTGCCCGGAAGCTTTGATAGACTTCATCGACATAGACGCCAACAGGCGACGCGGTAGAGGCCGAAAATTCGTTGGCCACTGAAATGCCACGTAAGGAGAAGTTCGGCTGCGTATCGCCATAGGCAGACGTGACTTGAAGATTGGGGAGGGTGCCCATCAAATCGCTTGTTTCTGTCACACCGCGCTGTTGGAGTGCTTCGGCTGAGAAAGCGGAAACGGCGGCTGGGACATCTTGCAGGTTCTGCTCGCGTTTCTGAGCAGTGACGACGATTTCGGTCAGGCCTTGCTCTTCTTCGGCTGCCGCTTCTTGGGCAAAAGCAGGGGTCGCGCTTAGCACGAGTAGTGATGCTGAGGCCAACGCGAGGTCACGAATTGATCGACTGGTCTTGGTCATGTCTATTCCTCTCTTGAACATATATTCTTCACTTAAATTCTTGCGGGATATGGCCGCTTTCGTTCACGCTGATCACGGTGAGCGCGTTCAAAGATTTTCCTGCCACACGCGTGATCGAGCCGTAAGAAGGCACAAAGCGTGCATCATGTCCCAGCCCGAGAGCATGAGACAGCAGGATGTTGATGGGGAAGCCGTGGGTAAAAACAGCAACAGTTGCTTGATCATTTTCAGCAATCAGAGCTTCGAAAGCGGCAAGCGTTTCGGCACGAAAGCGATCAGCATCAATGCCAAAATAGGCAATGGGCGCTTCAAGAAAGCGCTGCCACTCGTCGCGACCCTTTTTGCGGATCGATTCAATACTGGCATATTCGCCGCCCCACCGGTCGACCTCTCCAAGATCGGCAATATGTTCAATCGCCATACCAAGCGCATCAGCAAGCGGTTGCGCTGTTGCGTCAGCGCGGTGCATGCCACTGGAGATGATGCGGTCGATCCGCTCCCCTTTTAGGGCTGCCGCCGCATGTTTTGCGTGCTCGGTGCCGCGTGCACTGAGTAGAGGGTTTCCAGTATGGCCCTTAGTTGGCACATCGGGTTGGCCATGGCGGATAAGGATCAGCTGCATCGCGCCTAACCCTCCACCGCGCGGACTGCGTGATAGCCGCCATCGGCCTTCACATCTGTGCCATTGATCCAGCGAGCGTTGTCGCTCAACAGAAAGGCGATCACGTCTGCAATATCGGCTGGAGCGGCGTGGCGGCCAACTTTCTGCGCTGCCGCCGCAATGCGGTCCTTGCCTATGGACGCTTCGAAATCAGCGAGGATTGGTGTTTCAACCGGGCCGGGGCTGACGGTGTTGACTCTGATCTGTTGCCCGCGAAGCTCGACTGCTTGTCGCATGGCCCAGCGGTTGAGGGCAGCTTTGGATAGTTCATAGGCTCTTGCCCCTTCCATCACAGGGGCTGCCCCGCCGTCAATCAGGGCATCAAGCTGTTCCATTGCCCAATCGCAGCGGAGTGCTGTCACGCTTGACACCGCAATGATGGCAGATCCCGGTGACAGCTTTGGCAGCAAGGCCTTTGTCAGCACCATGGGAGCCCGCAGATTGACGGCCACTATGGCCTCTGCGTCCGCCGTTCCGGGCAAGCCAGCGACATGAGCAATGCCTGATAGCGGCGCTTTGATTGACGCTGCCACAGCGGTAATCTCGGCTGGGTTAGAAAGATCGCAGACGAAATCCGCGCTATGCCGATCTAGCCCAACAGCCTCCCGGCCGATCCGTTCCATTAATGCCGCACCAATGCCGCTCGCTGATCCGGTGACCAATATCGTCATGACCAGCGCACCTGCATCGATGTCCAGCCCGTGAACCAGTTGGAAGGCAGTCGCTGAGGCTCAGCAAGCAGTTCGATTTTACTCACGGCATCAAACATGGCGTTCAAGAACAGTCGGGTCTCCAACCGCGCCAAATGCGCACCGACGCAGAAATGTGCGCCAAGGCCAAAGCCGAGATGAGCATTGGTCTTGCGGTCCAGCACCAATCGCTCTGGATCCGCAAATTGCTTCTCATCATGATTGGCGCTGGCAAACCACAGAACGACTTTTGCGCCCTTAGGCAATTGCGCGCCATGAAGCTCCATTGCTTGCGCCGTTGTGCGCCGCATATGGGTGACAGGGGAAACGTACCGGCACATGTCTTCGATCAGCGGATCGACAAGCGAGCGATCCTGGGCAACTTTTACAAAATCTTCAGGTTGACGAGACAATTGCGCCAGGCCGCCCGTCATCAGAAAGCGCGTCGTTTCATTGCCAGCGACCGTCAGCAACATGAAATAGGCATCTAGTGCCTCTTCATGCATATCAGCGGCAACCAGGGCGCTGGCGACATCGTCGGTTGGATGGCGACGCTTGTGATTGGATAGAGACCGGAAATAGCGATAAAGCTCAGCTCGGGCCTCCGCCTGCTCTTCATTGCTGGCCCGAACATCAGACATTAAATTGGCCCAGTCGACCAAAGCCTCGCTCTCATCAGCGGGAACGCCAAGCACATCGGCAATCACCATCATCGGCAATTTGATCGCGATCCGCTCCACAAAGTCGAATGGTTCGTTACGGCCCACTCCTTCGACCAGCGCCTTGCAAATGTCCGATATTCGCCCTTGCCGCCGCATGATCGAAGACCGGGCCAGCGAGGGAAGCACGATGTTGCGCAGCTTGCCATGAAGCGGCGGATCGCTGTTGTGCACGCTTGCATGGCCATGTCCCTCGGCGCGGCGGTTCTTGATTTGTGTGCCATGTCCTGAAAGGAAGCGTGCATTGTCTCTCGCAGCAGAGGCCACATGGTCATAGCACACGAGCGACCAGAAACCGGGACCGTCTGGTTCTGGATTGAAATGGATTTGGTCTTGGTCGCGCAGTTGCTTGAACAGCCCATATTCTTGGGAAGCCGCAAAAGGCGCCAAGTCGAGCAAGTCGATCTCTTGGGCAAGCGCACTCAAAAGGCTGCCCCAAACAAAGTGCGATACCAGATCAAGCCACAAGCTTTGCCGAGCCGTTCCAGCTCTGCGTGATCCGGATCCTCAACCGCCAGCCCAACCAGCACATAGGCCATTTGTTCAGTCAGAGCGCTTAGCCCTTCAGCAACGGTATGCGTATCGCTGAGCGGAGCAATATGACCATTGGCGATGAGCTCCCTCAACCAACGATCAGTACGCGCGACAAAGCGACCGCGATTGGCAAGCCACTTGGTCCGGAATTCACTATCGCCGCTGCGGGCGGCCGCTTCCCGAGAAACCCGAAGCAGCAACCTATGGTCTGAATACTCGCGGAAGAACTGGATGTTGCGCAGCTCCAGCTGCTCCAACGTCGGAACGCGACCATCGCCTGCCACCCGTCCGCTGATATCACGGAGCCGATCGTTCAGCCGGTCAAGCACAGCAGTAAGGATCGCATCCTTGTCCGCAAAATGGCGATAGAATAGCCCGTGGCTTATGCCCGCTTCCGCCACAATGTCTGCAACCCGAGCATTTTCATGACCACGCGCGGAAAACACGGCCTCAGCCGCCGCCAAAAGCTTCTCGCGAGTCGCTTGCCCCTTTCGCGTGGGAGGCAGGGCAGGCGCCGTATCTGTCGCTGTATTCTCGTTCGCCAAGACAAACTCTCCTTGCGTCTGAATGCCATTTTTGCGAAAGTGATGTCAATGTCACTTTTAAAAGGGCGAGAAGGAGAGCGATATGGGACGGCTTGCAGGTAAAGTTGCGATCATCACTGGCGCAAGCGGCGGAATTGGCTCGGCAACTGCGGCTAAAATGCTTGCTGAAGGCGCGAGGCTCATGCTTGCTGGCCGGGATCAATCTCGCCTCGACTCTGTCGTGGCGCAACTTGGTGGTGGCGATTCGGTCGACAGTTGCGTTGGCAATCCTGCCGAGGAAGCAGATGTAATGGCGCTTGTTGCTGCAACCAAATCCCGCTTTGGCCAAGTTGATGTCCTCTTCGCCAATGCTGGGGCAGAAGGGGCCATCGCGCCCCTCACAAGCATAAGCGTTGAAGATTTCGATCAAGTCCAACAGGTCAATGTACGCGGAACTTGGCTCGCCATTAAACATACCGCCCCGGCCATGATCGATGCAGGCGGCGGATCGATTATCTGCACCAGCTCCGTTGCGGGCAGCGTCGGCGTCGCAGGCCTTGCTGCTTATGCGGCAAGTAAGCATGCGATCAATGGCCTGGTCCATGTCGCGGCTTTGGAATTTGGCAAGCTCGGCGTGCGGGTAAACTCTGTCGCTCCCGCTCCAATCGACAATGCCATGATGGATTCGATTGAGAAGCAAGCTTCCCCCGATGATCCGTCGCTTGCTCGGCAAGGCTTCAGCGCCCTCATCGCCATGGGCCGTTATGGGACCAACGAAGAAGTCGCCAATATCGTCGCTTTCCTTGCGAGCGATGAAGCGAAATATTGTACAGGCGGCATCTATCCTGTTGATGGGGGCTTTCTGGCAGCTTGAGCGTCCAAGAACATCACAAGGAGGATCAAAACCATTGATCGGATTCGAAGCTTCGCTCCTGGAGCGTCGGAGATGGTCGATTCTAAGTCAATGAAAACATGGTGGACGCACTAGGGCTCGAACCTAGGACCCGCTGATTAAGAGTCAGCTGCTCTACCAACTGAGCTATGCGTCCATTCGCGGCGATTCGTCGCGGAGCAGGGCCATTAGCACCGGAGTTGCTGCACTGCAACGCCACATTCGTTAATAACGCAAACCGCCAATACGTCTGTTCTCGCGCTCTATCGACAAGATGATCCCAACACAGAGCATGACCGTCAGCATCGCTGTTCCTCCATGGCTGACCATTGGCAATGGAATGCCGACAACGGGCGCAAGGCCCATCACCATCATCAGGTTGATTGTGAAGTAGAAGAATATGGTCATGCCAAGCCCGGCGGCCGTGAGTTTGCCAAATTTGCTCTTCGCGTTAGTTGACACATTCATGGCCCAGCGGATGAAGGCGATGAAGGAGAAGATGATCACCAGCCCGCCCAGGAGACCCCATTCTTCAGCCATCGTAGCGAAGACAAAATCTGTATGACCTTCAGGAAGATATTCCAAATGACTTTGACTGCCGTTTAAGAATCCTTTGCCAAACACACCGCCCGATCCAATAGCAATTTTTGATTGGGTGATGTGGTAACCTGCACCGAGAGGATCATTTTCGGGATCGAGGAAGATCAGAACGCGCTTGCGCTGATACTCATGCAGCAGGAAGAAATAAGAGAGTGGCGAGATGATGGCGATGGCAATGACGCCGGCTATGAACAGTCGTAAAGGTAGGCCTGCCAAAAACATCACGCTGAGGCCCCCAGCTACAATCATCAGTGCCGTTCCAAGGTCAGGCTGGAGAATAACAAGTAAGGCAGGGAAGCCGACGGCGACGGCAGGTGGCCAGATTGCGGTCCATCCCCGAATTTCGCCTGCTGGAAGCAGATCATAGAAACGTGCGCAGGCCAAAATAATGGCCAGCTTCATGAGCTCAGAAGGTTGTAGTCGAATAAATCCGAGATCAAGCCACCTTTGGCTGCCCCCGCTGATCCCGCCAACGACTTCAACCCCGATCAGCAATATCAGGACAACGACATAGAGCGGGAAGGCGATGTCTTTCCAAAATGTCTCGCTGATGCGTGAAATGACAAGGGCAAGGGTCAGGAAAACCCCAAATCGGATGATATGCGATTGAGCCCATGGCGTCATGCTGCCACCAGCCGCTGAATAGAGAACAATGGCTCCAAACCCGCCGATGAGGAGGAGTAGAAGGATCGGACGCCAAGACAAGTTGGCAATCGCTGGGGGGACGATACCGGGTGTCACGGCAATTCACCTTCTACGGATGGCGTCGCTTGCGGAAGCGGAGGTTCAGGCGAGGCAGCGGTCGGGGTCGCTTGGCGCGGCTTGGCATTCTCCACAGCTGTCCTTGTGTCAGTTTCGTTGGTGACGCCATTTGAACTATTATTGGCTCCTGCAGCATTTGCAGCTTCGGCTTCTGCAGCCTTGGCAGCTTGCTCGGCGGCATAACGGGGATCATTGGCGGCCATCCACGCCGATTGCTTTTTGGCCATCCGTTGCTGAACATTACCGCCCCAGCCAGCTTCCAGTGCCTCAAGAGCCGCCATGGCTTTGGCAGGGTCATAGAGATAGGTTAGTATATCCTTCGCGACAGGAGCAGCAGCTCTAGCGCCTCCAAGGCCATGGTCGATGACAACAGATGCCGCATAGCGAGGGTTGTCGGTTGGAGCATAACAGACGAAGAGACCATGATCGCGATACTTACGCGCACCCGATTGCCCGCGTTGAGAACCTTCAATGCGCCTTACTTGCGCTGTGCCCGTCTTTCCCGCCATCTTTACGCCCTCTAGCGGCAAGCGGCTTCCAACAGCTGTGCCAGCGGCATTCACGACCATGTCCATCCCTTCGCGAACGATCGCAAGATGCTCAGGCGGGAAGGGAAGAGGAGGCGCGGGTTTGCGCTTCCCAGCGAAGATATGGGGCATGAGCATCTTACCGGAAGCGATGCGAGCAGACATCACGGCAAGCTGGAAGGGGCTGGCGAGCATATAGCCTTGACCAATGGTCGCGTTAAGCGTGTCGGCGTTGCTCCATTCCTTGCCATATTTTTTCTGCTTCCACTTGCTGTCAGGCACAGTGCCATAGCGCTGCGAAGGGAAGGGAAGGTCAAACTCTTGGCCCAGACCTAGCTGTTTGGCGACTGGCGCAATAGCGTCATAGCCAATGCGTTTTCCCATAGCGTAGAAATAGGTGTTGCAGCTTTTCATGATGGCTGTGCGCATCGTCATCGGGCCGTGGCGTCCCAAGCAACGGAATGTACGGTTTCCAAGCGTGTAGCCGCCGTTGCAATATACGACCTCATCCGGCTCCACGCCATTCTGCAGAAGTGCGAGGGCAACCATAGGCTTGAGCGTTGATCCAGGAGGATACAGACCCTGCAACGTCTTGTTGAGCAAAGGAAGATAATCATCCTGCTGCAACATTTTCCATTCCAAACGACCAATGCCATCAGAAAAGCTGTTTGGGTCATATGCGGGCATTGACGTCATCGCCAAGATGTCACCCGTCAAGCAGTCAAAGACGGTGACCGATCCGGACTCAATCCCCAAGCGGCGTGAGGCAAAGGCTTGGAGATTCGCATCAATCGTCAGCCGGATCGTTTTGCCGCTGACATCCGGCCTCGTCGCCAAATCGCGGATCAGTTTTCCGCGTGCAGAAACCTCGGTTCGTTTTGCACCGGGCTCTCCCCGGACGAGCAAATCTACCGTTTTTTCAATGCCATCTTTGCCCACTTTGAATCCCGGCGTGATTAGAAGCGTGTCTTTGCTTTCTTCATATTGTTTGGCGCTGGCGGCCCCGACATAACCCAGCAAATGGGCAACGCCCGCGCCTTCAGGATAGAAGCGGGCATAGCTTTGGGCGGGAGCCACGCCAGGCAAATCTTGAGCCCGGATGCTGACCGCTGCAAAGCGATCCCAGTCAAGATTGTCCGCAACTTGGACAGGCTGAAACCCGGCAGCTTTGCCCAGATCCTCTTTGATCTGATCAACTTCTTCCTGCGGCAAAGCAAGCAAGGATTGAAGTTCATCTAATACTCGATCCTTGTCGGCTAATCGATCTGGAATGATATCCACGCGAAAGGTCGTTTTATTAAGGGCCAAAGGCTTGCCGTTTCGATCAACGACCCACCCCCGACGAGGTGGGATGAGGGTCAAGTTGATCCGATTATCTTCAGCTAGAAGCGTGTATTTCTCATTTTGAGCTACAGACAGCCAACCCATGCGAGCAGCAAGCAAGCCACCGACTGCCAATTGGGCGGAGGTCAAAAAGAAGGAGCGCCTCGAAAAGGTAAAGGATTGCTGGGCTTCAGTGACGATCCGATTGGGACGTTTCATGTGCTCAGCCGAATATGATCAAGATAGGCTGCCACCCGTGAAACCATTGGGAAAACGAGCACGGCCAACAGAATTTGCGGCAGGATCATCAAAGCATTGGTATCCGCGAGGCCGATGTTCGCCATGAAAAGTCCGCCCAAAAGCACGAATAAAATCAAAATCCCTGCGACCACCCAATCCTGCACTGCTTCTCGCCAAATCATCCGCCGATCAAGTAGGTCCATAGCAAAGAAAGCAAGGGTCCATAAGATCATTGATGAACCAATAGGCTGGCCGCTGACCAAATCATCGAAAAGGGCAAGCGGCACCGGGGCCCAAACCGGAAATATGGTCCGGTGGAGCAATCGCCAAGCCACTAGCATCATGAAACCAAAGGGCGGGATAATGGGTGCAGTGGCAATGATCGGCAGGATGGGAATGAGCGAGCCGACTATGATGCTCGCCACTGGAATGCCAATCAAGCGCCGTTGGGTCGGCATTTTCCCAATCCGGCGACGCGGCAACCTCTCCATCATTTTGCTCCAGGGGCGGCAGGATCCGGAGGCAGAATGAGGATCATGGGTTGTTCAACGATTGCAAAGTCAAAACGCGCAGGGTGGGCGAGGGGCACTGCCACCGTCTTGTCACGGCTTTGTCGGGTGGCGATCGCAACGGGAATACCCGGGCGGTAGAGGCCTCCCGTTCCAGAGGTGACAAAGACATCACCGACTTTGAAGGGATTTGCGCCGGCTGTTAGCGTTTGTAGTTCCATCCGCCCGTCACCGACACCAATTGCAAGGGCAGGGGCTCCGTCCGGCACTCGCTTCACAGGCACACGATTTTCATTATCGATGATAAGCAGCACGCGCGCCGAATGGCGGCCCACAGTTGCAACACGCCCAACTAGTCCTTCAGGCGACAGTACGACTTGGCCTTGCGCCACCCCATCTGAAGCGCCCGCCGCGAGAAGGGCATAACGTCTGCTGCTGGTGCCAGTTGAACTCACGAGGCGCGCCGACACAATCTCGCCGTCGCTCGCTTCTACCAGCTTGGCAAGCCGCTTAAGGCGAGCAACTTCCATGGCGTCGCGCTGGCCTTGGATCAGCTTCTCTCGCGCGGCTTTCAATTCTGCCGACATGGCTTCATTCTTCGCCGCGGCATCCCAATAGGCCGAAACGCTTTCTGTGCCATCGCTGACGGTCATAATCACCGCACGCCCTGTGCGTGAGAGCGGAGAGAATATGTCATCCAAGAAGGAGCGCAGTGCACTATTTCCCTTTGGATCGACATAAGCCGTGACAAGCAAAAGCGCACCCAGCAACATCCCGGCCACCGCGATCACATAGGTGGCAAAGAGGCTGAGTTGCGCCCGTTTCGAGAAACCGGGGCGCCGGGGAGAAGGCGGCGCCATCGTCTGCCGCCTTCTAGGCTGAGATCAGGACGCCGCGGAAAACAGGGTCTTCCAACGCACGGCCCGTGCCCAACGCCACGCAGGTCAGCGGATCATCCGCAACGGTGACGGGCAAGCCCGTTTCGTCACGCAAGACCTCATCAAGGCCGGAAAGCAAAGCGCCACCGCCAGTCAAAACAATGCCTTGCTCGACGATGTCTGCCGCCAATTCAGGCGCTGTATTTTCGAGCGCGATACGCACGCCTTCAACAATGGTGCCCACTGGTTCGGCGAGAGCCTCCGCAATTTGGCCCTGGTTGATCGCGATTTCCTTTGGAACACCATTCACCAAATCGCGGCCCTTGATGTAAACCGTCAAGCCCACGCCATCGGCAG